>CANKXC010000115.1 GCA_947487355.1 Comamonadaceae bacterium
AACATGCTGAAGGCCTTGGGCCTCACACGTCAACAAGTCTATTTAACGCATGCCCTTAAATGCCGAACACCGTCAGGACGCAATGCCACGCAAGTCGAGGTGTCGCATTGCGCAGTTTATTTGAGCCGGCAAGTGGCCTTGGTCCAACCCAAGGTTATTTTGGCCATGGGCCGAACGGCGGCCATGGCGCTTCTGCAAAGCACCGAGCCCTTGGGCAAGCTGCGTGCTGAAGTGCAAAGCTTTCAGGGCGTGCCGGTGGTGGTCACTTACCCGCCTGCTTATCTGCTGCGCAACCAAGCGGACAAAGCCAAGGCCTGGGCCGATTTGTGCCTGGCGGCCAGTTTGGTGCAGCCTTAAGCCTTGCGCTCGTTGGGCCACAGCACGCTGGCAATCGAGACAATCATCAGACCCATGGCAGCCCAGTCTTGCCAATGCAATTGTTCGTTCAAAGCCCAAGCACCACTGAAAACGCCCAAGATAGGAATCATCATCACGCTCAAGGTAGAAGCCACTGGCGGCAGTGAGCGTGCCAAATAAAACCAGGCGGCGTGTGCAAAGACAAAAACCAAAACAGCGTTGTAAATGATGGACGCCCAATGCGTGTTGGTAGGTGCCACCCATTGGTCAAACTCAAACACAGTGGCCAAAACAGCAATGACGACAGTGGTCATGGCGGTCATCCAAAAAGACAAGGTCAAGGTGGGCAATGGAATGGTGGTTCTTCTGAGCAGTTGCGTGCCCAAAGCCCATGAGCCGGCTGCACCCAATGCCAACAAAACACCTACAGGCTTGCCAGACAAATTGACCAGTTCATGCCACAGCAAAAAAATCACACCAATGGCAGCAGCGGTCACGCCAGTCCAATTGCGCTTTGACAATTGCGTCTTGAAAATAACAGCGCCAATGATGGCCGAGAAAATGGGCATGGTGTAACCCAAAATGGCGGAGCGTCCGCTGGACAAAAGACTGACGGCTATGATGATCAGGGCATGCCAGAAAAACATGTTGAAAACCGACAATATCAGAAGCTCTTTCCAATACTGTCTGGGTACTTTGAATGGCACCTTTAAGGCCAAAAGAACCAAGCCTAAAACGGGTGTGCCAATGAGCAGGGCAAGCATGCGGTAGGTGAGGGGCGGAAATCCGGTCACGCCCACTTTCATGACGGGCCAATTGAATCCCCAGACCAAGGTCAGAAGGGCGAGGACAATCCATTGGCGAGTGGTCAGTGCATGCATGGGGTCCGATCTTAGGCGGAAAATACAATTTGTGCGGAAGGCCGCACCTTAGAACGCTCGACCCTTTAAAATCTCGCCATGACCTTCTTAGAAAAACTGCAAGGCGCAGAGCGCCAAAACGGCTCTCTGTTGTGCGTGGGCCTCGACCCCGAGCCCAGCAAATTTCCATCGAGCCTCAAGGGCGATGCCAGCAAGATTTATGATTTTTGTGCGCAGATTGTCGATGCCACAGCCGACTTGGCTATTTCCTTCAAGCCCCAAATTGCATACTTTGCTGCGCACCGTGCCGAAGATCAGTTAGAAAAACTCATGGAACACATGCGCCGTCATGCGCCGCATGTGCCCGTCATTTTGGACGCCAAGCGCGGCGACATTGGTTCCACCGCCGAGCAATATGCCAAAGAAGCGTTTGAGCGCTATGGCGCCGACGCAGTCACCTTGTCGCCCTTCATGGGCTTTGACTCGGTGCAGCCGTATTTGAAATACCACGGCAAGGGCGCGTTCTTGTTGTGTCGCACCTCCAACCCTGGCGGCGACGATTTGCAAAACCAACGCTTGGCATCGGTTGAAGGCCAACCCTTGCTTTACGAACACGTGGCCAAACTAGCGCAAGGCCCATGGAATTTGAACGGTCAATTGGGCTTGGTGGTGGGCGCCACCTACCCTGCAGAAATTGAGCGTGTGCGCAGCTTGGCACCCACATTACCTTTGCTCATTCCGGGTGTGGGTGCGCAAGGTGGCGATGCTGTTGCCACCATCAAAGCTGGTTATCGCCAAAGCCATGGCGCCACGACGGGTGCGGTCATTGTCAATTCATCGCGCGCTATTTTGTATGCGTCATCGGGTGATGACTTTGCACAAGCCGCACGCAAAGAAGCCGAGCGCACACGAGATGTGTTGCGAGCTGCTGCACAAGGCTGACGAAGACAGATCAAGACTGACCAAGCCTCAATCAGTAAAGCGTCCTCACGCAGATAAGCGTGCAGGGCGCTTTATTTTTGAAGCAATCGCTTCAGGTATCGACCTGTAAAGCTGTTGGCGTTTTCAGCCAAGGTTTCGGGTGTGCCCACGCCCACCACAGTGCCGCCGCCAGAGCCGCCTTCAGGGCCCATGTCAATCAGCCAGTCGGCAGTTTTGATCACGTCTAAATTGTGTTCAATGACCACGATGGTGTTGCCCGCGTCGCGCAGTTGGTGCAAAACTTTGAGCAGCAAAGCAATGTCTGCAAAGTGCAGTCCGGTTGTGGGTTCATCCAAAATGTACAACGTGCGGCCCGTGTCGCGCTTGGACAATTCCAAGGCCAACTTGACGCGCTGCGCTTCACCGCCCGACAAGGTGGTGGCCGCTTGGCCTAAGCGGATATAGCTCAAGCCCACATCGAGCAAAGTTTGCAACTTGCGGGCAATGGAGGGAACAGCGCTGAAGAATTCAAACGCGGCTTCAACCGTCATGTCGAGCACCTGCGCAATGTTCTTGCCCTTGTACAAAATCTCTAAAGTTTCGCGGTTGTAACGTTGGCCATGGCACACATCGCATGGCACATACACATCGGGCAAAAAGTGCATTTCTACTTTGACCATGCCGTCGCCTTGACACGCTTCGCAGCGGCCGCCGCCATTGGAGGCATTCACATTGAAGCTGAAACGTCCAGGACCATAGCCGCGTTCACGTGCAGCAGGAACTTCCGTCATCAAATCGCGAATATGGGTAAACAAACCGGTGTAAGTAGCCGGGTTGCTGCGCGGTGTACGACCAATGGGCGACTGATCGACATTGATAACTTTGTCAAAGTGATACAGACCCAAAATATCTTCGTGCGCTGCAGGCTCATCGTGTGCGCGGTGAATGCTGCGCGCAGCGGCCGTGTACAAAGTTTCGTTTACCAAAGTAGATTTGCCAGAGCCAGAAACACCTGTGACGCAGGTGAGCAAACCCACTGGAAATGCAACGCGCACATTTTTCAAGTTGTGACCACTAGCGCCCACAATTTCAATGAAATCTTTGCCGGGCGTGTTGCGCTTGACGGGTACTTCGATGGCTTTTCGGCCCGACAAATACTGACCCGTCAAAGAGTTGGGCGCTTGCAAAATATCTTCGCAAGTACCTTGTGCCATGACGCGGCCGCCGTGCACGCCTGCGCCAGGGCCCATGTCGATCACGTGGTCGGCAATGCGAATCATGTCCTCATCGTGCTCGACCACCAACACGCTGTTGCCAATGTCGCGCAAATGCTTGAGCGTGCCAATCAGACGGTCGTTGTCGCGCTGATGCAAACCAATGCTGGGTTCGTCCAGGACATACATCACACCGGTGAGGCCCGAGCCAATTTGGCTGGCCAAACGAATGCGCTGCGCTTCGCCGCCAGACAAGGTGTCGGCACTGCGGTCTAGGCTTAAATAGTTCAATCCCACATCGTTCAAGAACTTTAAACGCGAGCCAATTTCACGCACCACTTTGTCGGCAATTTCTGCTTTGGCGCCCCGCAATTGCAGACCCTGAAAATAGGCCTGCGCCTCACCCAAGGTGACGTGATTCACTTCGTAAATGGCGCGCGCTTGGTCGCCCTCGCCCACACGCACATGGCGTGCTTCGCGGCGCAAACGGGTGCCATTGCAATCGGTGCACGCATGGTGACTGCGCATGCGCGCCAAGTCTTCGCGCACGACACTCGAGTCGGTTTCTTTGTAACGGCGTGTGAGGTTGGGGATGATGCCTTCAAACGGATGTTTCTTGGTAATTCGTTTGCCTTGCGATGCACCCGACTCAACGATGTAACTGAACTTGATGTCTTCTTCACCAGAGCCCCACAAGATGCAATGACGCACCGTTTCTGGCAAGGACTCAAAAGGCGCTTCCACATCGAATGCGTAATGCTTGGCCAAGCTTTCCAGCATGCTGAAATAAAAACCATTGCGACGGTCCCAGCCTTTGATGGCGCCACTGGCCAAACTCAAGGAGGGGAAGGCCACCACGCGGTCGATGTCAAACACCTCGGTGGTACCTAAGCCATCACAGGTGGTGCAAGCGCCCATGGGTGAATTGAACGAGAACAACCTAGGCTCAAGTTCTGCAATGGAATAATGACAAACGGGGCATGCAAACTTGGCGTTGAACAGATGCTCTTTGCCCGTGTCCATTTCTACGGCAATCGCACGTTGCTCTGCCAAGCGCAAGGCCGCTTCAAAACTTTCGGCAATTCGCTGACGCAACGCATCGCGCGCAGGCGCTTCGGGTTCATGTCGAATTTTGAGACGGTCCACCACCACATCGATGTCGTGCTTTTCGGTTTTCTTGAGGGTGGGCAAGTTTTCGACTTCGACAGTTTCGCCGTTGATTCGAAAGCGCACATAGCCCAGTGCTTGCATCTGTTCAAAAACTTTTTCAAACTCACCTTTGCGTTCTCGCGCAATGGGCGCCACGATCATGAGGCGCGTGTCTTCGGGCAGCGCTAAAACCGCATCGACCATCTGGCTCACGGTTTGCGCTTGGAGCGCCAAGTTGTGATCGGGGCAGTAGGGTGTACCTGCGCGGGCAAACAACAAGCGCAGGTAGTCATGAATTTCGGTGACTGTGCCCACAGTGGAGCGTGGGTTGTGGCTGGTGGCTTTTTGCTCAATCGAGATGGCGGGAGAGAGACCTTCGATCAAATCGACATCGGGCTTGTCCATCAGTTGCAAAAACTGACGCGCATAGGCCGACAAACTCTCGACATAACGGCGCTGACCTTCGGCATACAAGGTGTCAAAGGCCAAGCTGGATTTGCCTGAACCGCTCAAGCCCGTAATGACCACCAGCTGGTTGCGGGGAATATCGAGGTCAATGTTCTTGAGGTTGTGGGTGCGAGCACCGCGCACACTGATGTGTGTTTGGCGCAGAGACGCTTCCAATAGACGGACTTTTTCCCTGGCTTTTTCCAGTTCAGTAAGACTTGCGGGGGCGTTGGGTGCGTTCAAAATCGAGGTGCCAGACAAAACCCTCGATTATCGCTAAAGCTGGGCACTCTGTCTGCTTCTGCAGTACATGGGCACTGCGGAAGGGCGGAT
>CANKXC010000116.1 GCA_947487355.1 Comamonadaceae bacterium
TTGGGCTCAGCGCCAAACGCCGTAGGCGCGCGGCTGAAAATTTTGCTTTGCGTCGAAAGTTGGGCGTGGGTTTCAAAACCAATGACCACTTCGTAGCCCTGGACCAGCAGAGATTTTTGTTGGGTGCTCATTTTGCGCCTCCTGGTTGACGGAGGTGAAAGTCAGTGGCTTGCTGCAAACGGTGTGCGGCATTGAGCAACTGCGCTTCTTTGAAATAATTGCCAATGAGCTGCAAGCCAACAGGCATGCTCTCTTCGCCAAAACCTGCAGGCACACTCATGCCAGGCAGGCCAGCAAGTGAAGCCGGCAAGGTAAAAATATCGGCCAAATAATTGGCCACAGGATCGTCGGCTTTCTCACCCAATTTCCAAGCCACTGTGGGCGCTACAGGGCCCGCAATGACATCACAAACTTTGAAGGCTTGCTGGAAATCATCTGAGATCATGCGACGAATTTTTTGCGCTTGCAAATAGTAAGCATCGTAATAACCGTGCGACAACACATAGGCGCCTGTCATGATGCGGCGCTTCACTTCTTCGCCAAAACCTTCAGCACGCGAGCGCTTGTACATGGACACCAGATCGGTGTAGTTCTTGGTGCGATGACCAAACTTGACGCCATCAAAACGGCTCAAGTTGCTGGACGCTTCTGCAGGGGCAATGATGTAGTAAACAGGAATGGAAAGCTCAGTGCGGGGCAAGCTGATGGGAACCAATTTGGCGCCAAGTTTCTCGTATTCTTTCAATGCTGCGTCGACCGCTGCGCGTACGCCTGGCGCCAAGCCTTCGCCAAAAAATTCTTGAGGTATGCCAATGCGCAAGCCCTCTAAAGACGCATTCAAATCGCGTGCAAAATTTTCTGCGGGCACATCGAGCGATGTGGAATCGCGATCAAGATCTGGTCCGCACATGGCCGACAACATGAGGGCGCAATCTTCTGCGGTGCGCGCCATGGGGCCGGCTTGGTCCAAGCTGGATGCATAGGCAATCATGCCGTAGCGAGAAGCGCGGCCATAGGTTGGCTTGATGCCCGTGATGCCACAAAAGCTGGCTGGTTGGCGAATGGAGCCACCGGTGTCCGTTCCCGTAGCGGCTGGCACCAAGCGAGCCGCTACTGCCGCAGAACTTCCACCTGAAGAACCGCCCGGAACGCGCTTTGTGTCCCAGGGGTTGGTGACCGATTTGTAAGCCGAGTTTTCGTTGGACGAGCCCATGGCAAATTCATCGCAATTGAGCTTACCCACATTGACCATGCCTGCGCCGCCTGGGTCAACGCCCAGCTTGCGCACCACAGTGGCGTCAAACGGTGAGCGATAACCCTCCAGCATCTTGGAGCCGGCGGTGGTGGGGAAGTCGGTGGTCACAAAAATATCTTTGTGCGCCATGGGCACGCCAGCCAATGGGCCCGCGGTACCAGCAGCCAGCTGGGCATCGGCTTCTTTGGCTTGCGCCAGGGTTGCGTCTGGGTTTAGGCTTAAAAAAGCACCCGATGTGTCCGCTTGGCTGCGTGCCAAAAAGTGTTGCGCCAACTCGGTTGCACTGACTTTTTTGGCACGGAGTTGGTCGGCCAGGGCCGCCACGGTTAAATCATGTAAAGCAGTCATAGGGCACCCTTACTCAATCACTTTGGGAACCAAAAACAGACCACGCTCGACAGCTGGGGCGCTTTGTTGGTTGGCTTCGCGCTGATTGGGCTCGCTGGCAAGGTCGTCGCGCAGGCGCAGCGCCATCTCTTGGATGGTGGCGATGGGGTGCGGCAGGGGCTGTACACCGGTGGTATCGACCGCGCGCATGGCGTCCACAATGGTAAAAAAGCCATTGATTTGGTCCAACATGCGTTGACCTTCCTCGGGCGGGAGCTCTAAGCGCGCCAAATTGGCAATTCGGTCAATGTCTTGGGCTGATAAGGACATAAAAAAGTAACTCTTTACAGAAGCTGTAACCCACAAAAATGGGACTCAATGCGCCTTTTTTTTCAGGCGATCGGTTATTATCGTGTGTTCGCTGCAAGCTCTCCAAAAAAGCTTGTTCAAGCCCACAATTTACACCCTTCAATGACCCCCCAAACTGCAAGCTAGGCGCATCATGGCTTCAGTTGCTTAGGATTTGTTATGTTCAGCTCGTTTCGTCGTTATTTTTCTACCGATTTGGCCATTGATTTGGGCACGGCCAACACCCTCATTTTTGTGCGCGACAAAGGCATCGTTCTAGACGAGCCCTCTGTCGTGGCCATTCGCCACGAAGGCGGCCCGCAAGGAAAAAAAGTCCTGCAAGCGGTGGGCCACGAAGCCAAGTCCATGTTGGGCAAGGTGCCCGGCAACATCGAAGCCATTCGTCCCATGAAAGACGGCGTCATTGCCGATTTCACCGTCACCGAGCAAATGCTCAAGCAGTTCATCCGCATGGTGCACCCCCGTAGCACCTTCCGCCCTAGCCCCCGCATCATCATTTGCGTGCCTTGCGGTTCTACGCAAGTTGAGCGCCGTGCCATTCGCGAATCTGCTTTGGGCGCTGGCGCCTCCGAGGTGTACCTCATTGAAGAACCCATGGCCGCTGCCATTGGCGCAGGTTTGCCCGTGTCAGAAGCTTCAGGCTCTATGGTGGTTGACATTGGCGGTGGCACCACCGAGGTGGGCGTCATTTCTTTGGGCGGCATGGTCTACAAAGGCAGCGTGCGCGTCGGTGGCGACAAGTTTGACGAAGCCATCATCAACTACATTCGCCGCAACTACGGCATGCTCATTGGCGAGCCCACTGCTGAAGCCATCAAGAAAAACATTGGCTCTGCTTTCCCAGGCAGCGAAGTGCGCGAAATGGAAGTCAAAGGCCGCAACCTTTCCGAAGGTGTGCCCCGCAGCTTCACCATCAGCAGCAACGAAATTTTGGAAGCGCTTACCGACCCGCTCAACAACATCGTGTCTGCGGTCAAAACAGCGCTTGAACAAACACCCCCAGAGTTGGGTGCCGACATTTCCGACCGCGGCATGATGCTGACCGGTGGCGGCGCTTTGCTGCGCGACCTCGATCGTTTGTTGTCCGAAGAAACCGGCTTGCCCGTTTTGGTGGCCGAAGATCCGCTCACATGCGTGGCCCGCGGTTGCGGCATGGCCCTCGAGCGCATGGACCGTCTGGGCAGCATCTTCACCAGTGAATAACGCTGGCGCAATTCATGGCGCTGGAGTCTCTTGACCGCAGCCCCCCACCCTTTTTCAGGGTGGGTTTTTCGCCGCTGACCAAACTCCTTTTTTTTGGCGCCTTGTCGGTGCTTTTGATGTTTGGCGACAAGCAGCTTCAATTTACCAAACCCATTCGCGCAGGTTTGTCCACCATCATCATGCCCGTGCAGTGGCTGGTCTTGCAGCCCGGTCAGCTGGCTTCGTCTGTTGCCGACTACTTCGAAAATTTAGAACAAGCTCAAAAAAATCTACAGGCCGCCCAACTCAAGTCCTTGCAACAATCCGCGCGGTCACAGCAAGTCGATCAGCTGCTCATTGAGAATCAAAATCTTCGGCAACTCTTAGATTTAAAAACCACTGTCGCCACACCCTCCCAAGTGGCTGAAGTTTTATTTGATGTGCCCGACCCCTACAACCAGCGCATCGTTATCGACAAAGGTCAAACCAAAGAAGTGGCACTGGGCTCACCGGTCATCGATGCCGGCGGTGTTGTTGGCCAAGTCACACGTGTCTACCCGCTCACAGCCGAGGTCACACTTCTAACGGATCGCGATCAAAGCATTCCCGTCATGAACAGCCGAACAGGTGCACGCAACATCAGCAGTGGCAGCCTATTGGCGGGGGTGCCGCTCATTGAATTGAAGTTTGTGCCTGCCAGCGCCGATGTCAAAGAAGGCGACTTGCTCACCACCAGCGGCATTGATGGGGTCTATCCCGCAGGCTTGCAAGTGGGGCGCATCAGCCACATCGAGCGGCGTGTTGATATTTCCTTTGCGCGCATCCATGCAAGGCCGCTTGCTGAACTCAAAGGCCGTCATGTGTTGGTGTTGCAACCTACGGGCGTTCAGCCTCAGAGCAAAGGTAAAGCACCATGATCATGCAACGACGCCAAGCGCTTTTACTGCCTGTCAGTCCGTGGTTCATCGCCTTCAGCTTACTGGCTTGCTTGCTCCTAAGCATGCTTTTGGGCCTGGCCCAAACTTTGTGGCTACCCGATGTGTTGGCCGTGGCCATCTTCTTTTGGGGCATTCATCAGCCTCGTCGCGTGGGCATGTCCATTGCATTTATTTTTGGCCTTTGGATGGACGTTCAACAATCTTCCTTGATGGGACAACACGCACTCTGCTATGTGCTGTTGAATTACTTTGCGTTCAGCATGCACCGTCGGTTGCTGTGGTTTCCCATCAAAGATCAAATGATTCAAATCTTGCCATTTTTCATGATGGCGGATGCACTTGGCCTCATCATTCGACTGAGCACTGGCGATGATTTTCCAGGCTGGTCTCTGTTGCTCACGCCTTTCATGGCCACTTTGTTATGGCCCGTTGCAAACTTTATTTTGCTAGCCCCTCAACGTCGGGCACACGACCCTGACGCCAACCGCCCCATTTAAGCCATGGCGTTGCACCTGCCCTCCCTAAGCGAGTTGCGCAACACAGAGTTCGAAATTTTTAAATTTCAAACCCGCGTGATGGTGCTTCAAGGTGTGGTGCTTTTGTGCTTTGCATTGTTAGGAATGCGCTTGTTTTATTTACAGGTCATCCGCCACGATGAGTTGTTAGAACAAGCTGAAAACAATCGCACCGCCATCCTGCCAACGGTGCCCAATCGCGGCACCATCTTGGACCGCAACGGCGTGGTGTTGGCCAACAATTATTCAGCCTACACCCTTGAGATTACGCCTTCACGCGTGAAAGACATCGAGGCCACCATCGACAGCCTGTCTGAAATCATTGAGATATCTCCGCGCGACAGAAAGCGCTTCAAGCGCATGCGCGAAGAATCCAAAAACTTTGATTCACTGCCCATACGCTCTAGGCTCACTGACGAAGAGGTGGCCAAGTTCACCGCACAACACTATCGATTTCCCGGTGTTGAAATCAAAGCACGCTTGTTTCGCAATTACCCCTTTGGTCACCTGGCCAGCCACGTGGTGGGCTACATCGGACGCATCAACCAAAAAGAAAAAGAACAGCTTGAAGAAAGCGATGAAGAGGGCAATTACCGCGGCACGCAATACATTGGCAAGCTGGGTGTAGAGCAACGTTACGAGCGCGAGTTGCACGGCATCACAGGCGTTCAAGAGGT
>CANKXC010000117.1 GCA_947487355.1 Comamonadaceae bacterium
ACGCAATACAGCCCTGTGCAGCACATTGCGCAGGCCTCCACCACCGGACATGGTACCAACATCATTGCTGGCTTGGGCGTTTCCATGCGCTCCACCGCTTGGCCTGTGATTTTTGTCTGTCTTGCCATTTTGGCCTCCTACAACTTGGCTGGCTTGTACGGCATTGCCGTTGCAGCCATGTCCATGCTGTCCATGGCTGGCATTGTGGTGGCTTTGGATGCCTATGGCCCCATCACAGACAACGCTGGCGGTATTGCCGAAATGGCCGAACTGCCTAGCAGCGTGCGTGAAATTACCGACCCACTGGACGCTGTGGGCAACACCACCAAGGCCGTGACCAAAGGCTATGCCATTGGCTCTGCTGGCTTGGCATCTTTGGTTTTGTTTGCCGACTACACCCACAAACTGGAAACCTACGGCAAGGCCATCTCTTTTGACTTGTCCGACCCCATGGTCATTGTGGGCTTGTTCATTGGCGGCCTAATTCCTTACTTGTTTGGTGCCATGGCCATGGAGGCGGTCGGCCGGGCTGCAGGCGCAGTGGTGGTCGAAGTGAGACGCCAATTCAGCGAAATCAAGGGCATCATGGATGGTTCCGCCAAGCCTGAATACGGACGTGCCGTTGACATGCTGACCACAGCAGCCATTAAAGAGATGGTGATCCCCAGCTTGCTGCCAGTGGTGGTGCCCATTGTGGTGGGCTTGGTGCTTGGCCCCAAGGCCTTGGGCGGCTTACTCATGGGAACCATCGTGACCGGTTTGTTTGTAGCCATTTCAATGTGTACTGGCGGCGGAGCCTGGGACAACGCCAAGAAATACATTGAAGACGGTCATCACGGCGGCAAAGGCTCTGAAGCACACAAAGCGGCCGTTACAGGCGATACCGTGGGCGACCCCTACAAAGACACAGCTGGCCCCGCCATCAATCCCTTGATCAAGATCATCAACATTGTGGCTTTGCTGATTGTGCCTTTGATGATGCAATTCCACGGCTAATCATGAGGGTGTGTTAACCACACCCCAAACCAACAAAGCCTGCCTGTGGCAACATGGGCAGGCTTTTTTACGCGCAAAATACGCACATGGAATTTAATCGATCGATGTCACAAACAATCAGCGGTGAGCGCCGTGTCTGAACGCGTCATTCCCATCATCACCCAGCCTCTTGCTAACTTGGCCATTCCACAGGCAAGTTCAAGTGCAACTTGGCACCACGGGCAGCCCCTCACAGACATGCTCAACCGTCCTTTGCACGATTTGAGAATCAGTGTGACGGACCGTTGCAACTTCAGATGCAGTTACTGCATGCCCAAGGAAGTTTTTGACAACAACTACCAATACTTACCCCAGAGCTCGCTCCTCACGTTTGAAGAAATTACGCGCGCTGCAACAAGTTTTATTGCATTGGGCGTTGAAAAAATTCGCCTCACCGGCGGTGAGCCCCTGCTCAGAAAAAATTTAGAAATATTGATCAGCCAATTGGCCGGTCTGCAAACGCTCAATGGCAAGCCACTAGATCTAACCCTGACCACCAATGGCTCTTTGTTGGCACGCAAAGCACAAACACTCAAAGCGGCTGGGCTCAAGCGAGTCACGGTCAGCTTGGACGGCTTGGACGATGCCGTTTTCAAACGCATGAACGATGTGGACTTTCCAGTCAGCGATGTCCTAGAAGGCATTGAGGCTGCGCGCCTTGCAGGGCTTGGGCCCATCAAGGTCAATATGGTGGTCAAGCGGGGCACCAATGAGCAAGAGATACTGCCCATGGCCCGCTATTTTCGGGGTCAAGGCGTTGCGCTTCGCTTCATTGAATACATGGACGTAGGTGCCACCAATGGGTGGCGCATGAACGAAGTCATGCCCAGCGCTGAAGTACTGGCTTTGCTGCAATCAGAAATGTCGCTAATACCCTTAAATCCTTCGCAAACAGGCGAGACAGCAGAACGTTGGGGCTACTTGAATGACCAAGGTGAACACGATCCTTCATTGGGTGAACTCGGTTTTATCAGCAGCGTCACCAAAGCATTTTGCAGTGACTGCAATCGAGCTCGCCTTACCACTGAAGGGCAGCTTTATTTGTGCCTTTTTGCCACACAAGGCTACGATCTCAAGACCTTGATCCGTAGCCATGGCAGCGCTGAAAACTTGACGCAATCAATCGCCAATATTTGGTCTCAACGTTCAGACAGATACTCCGAACTTAGAAGCAGTCTTCCGCATGACACAACTCGCGAACTTGCAGGTGGTACGCAACGAAAAGTCGAAATGAGTTACATCGGCGGCTAAAACAATTCAAAACATGACAGAACTCAGCATTACTGGACTTATCTTGGCAGGCGGTCGCGGTGCTCGCATGGGCGGCATTGACAAAGGCTTGCAAAACTTCAACGGCACGCCCTTGTCTTTGCACACCCTGCTGCGATTGCAAATGCAAGAAGGCGCACCGCTCTCAGAGATCATGATTGTGGCCAACCGAAATTTGTCGGCCTATGAGTCTTTGGGGGTTCAGGTTTGGCCCGACAGCACCGATGGGTTTGCGGGACCATTGGCTGGCTTTCTAACGGGTCTAGAACGATGTGAAACATCTTTATTGCTCACCGTACCCTGTGACAGTCCTTTGTTTCCAATGGACTTAGTGCAACGACTAACTGACGCCTTGATTTCGGAAAATGCAGACATTGCCATGGCTGCTGCCAAAGAGGAAGATGGCAACATCCGTCCCCAACCCGTCTTTTGTTTGATGCGCGTCACTTTGCTTGAAAGCTTGGTTAAGTTCATGCAGTCTGGCGGTAGGAAAATTGATGCATGGACGTCGCAACACAGCACTGTTCTTGTTTCCTTTGATGGCCCCGAGGTCGATCCCCGCGCATTTTTCAATGCCAACACTTTGGAAGAATTGCACCGTCTCGAAAAAATTTCATGAACCAAGCTAAGTCAATCGATGAAATAGCCGCTTCGCTTCAAGGCTACGACCCGCAAGCATTGTCAGCTCAAGACGTCTTGAAGTTTTTATCTGAGTTGGTGGCTGGAGTGAGTGAGACTGAAGAGGTCGACATTTTCCAAGCTCTGGGCCGTATTGTGGCCAAGGATGTCATCAGCCCCATCGATGTGCCGCCCCATGACAACTCCGCCATGGACGGGTTTGCCTTCAACGGCCAACAACTTTCATCACACGCTGCCCTAACGCTCAAGTTGGTGGGCACTGCACTGGCAGGAAAAGCTTGGCAAGGCAAAATTGGGCCAGGCGAATGCGTCAAGATCATGACGGGCGCCATCATGCCGAATGGCTTGGACACGGTCATTCCACAGGAGCTCTGCCAATCGATTTCGACTGAGTCTATTCAACTCGACGGTGCCCTTTTAAAAACAGGCGATAACCGTAGACATCGTGGCGAAGACATTGCCAAAGGCAAGCCTGCGTTGCTGCAGGGTGCTTGCATCACGCCCGCTGCGGCTGGCTTGCTGGCCAGCCTTGGCTTGCCAACTGTCACTGTTTACAGGCGTTTGAGAGTCGCTTACTTTTCAACGGGCGACGAAATTCTAAGTCTTGGTGAGGCTCCGCGTGAAGGGGCTGTGTACGACAGCAATCGTTACACCGTTCACGGCCTGCTAACGGATTTGGGTTGCCAGATGATTGACATGGGCGTTGTCAAAGACAATCCGGAGTTGTTAGAGCAAGCCTTTATTCAAGCCTCAGCTCAAGCAGACGCCATCATTACCAGCGGGGGTGTGAGCGTGGGCGAAGCCGACTTCACCAAAGCCATGATGAAAAAATTGGGGGATGTGGCGTTTTGGAAAATTGCAATGCGCCCGGGACGGCCAATGGCTGTTGGCCGCATCAACCACGGCAAACAATCTGCTATTTTGTTTGGGCTGCCAGGCAATCCTGTAGCTGTCATGGTTACTTTTTTAGCCTTTGTCAAACCAGCACTCTTGCAAATGATGGGTTGTACTGCATTGCCTCAGCCTTTGGCTCGCGCCAGAACTCGGGAGGTTCTTAGAAAGAAACCCGGACGAACCGAGTATCAGCGTGGCATCGTGACCCGAAATAAGGAAGGCGAGTTGGAAGTGATCACCACCGGCAACCAAGGCTCGGGCGTATTGAGCTCCATGGTTCAAGCCAATGCACTGATTGTTTTACAGCACACCCAATCGACCGCTCAAATTGGCGATTGGGTGGATGTGTTGATGCTCTAGTGCGAGGCGTGTGCTTGAGCTGCCTCGGGAGGTGTGTCAACGGCTTCTGTTTTGTTGGGGCCAGGCACTGATTTGCGTGCAAACAAGGTGTACATGGTGGGCACCACAAAAACCGTGAGCAAGGTTCCAAAGCTCATACCGCCCACAATGACCCAACCAATTTGAATGCGACTTTCTGAACCAGCGCCTGTGGCCAGTGCCAAAGGCAGTGCGCCCAACACCATGGCACCCGTGGTCATCAGAATAGGCCGCAGACGTTGGCCTGAAGCTTTGACAATGGCGTCAAAGGTGTCGACGCCCTGCTCCCGCAGTTGGTTGGTAAATTCAACGATCAAAATGCCGTGCTTGGTAATGAGCCCCACCAAAGTGATCAGTCCAATTTGCGAATACACATTCAAACTTCCACCCGTGAGTTTGAGCGTCATGAGTGCACCGAACATGGACAAGGGCACCGAAAGCATGATGACGAAGGGGTCGATGAAGCTTTCAAACTGAGCGGCCAAGACCAAGAAAATAAAGAACAAAGCCAACACAAAAACAATCACCAAAGCACCTTGTGAGCTTCTGAATTCTCGTGAGGTGCCATTGAGTTCTGTGGTGTAGCCGGGCTTCAAAATGCCTGCGGCTGTTTTGTCCAAAAACTTGAGTGCGTCGCCCAAAGCATAGTCAGGCGCCAAGTTGGCCGTGATAGAAACAGAGCGTCTTTGACCGAAGTGGTTGAGTTCACGGGGTGAAACGCTTTCACGCACTTTGACCAAAGCAGACAAGGGAATGACTGTGTCGTTTCGACCGCGCACATAAATATTGTCAATGTCGCTTGGGGTATTGCGACCGCTTTCTTTAGTTTGAACGATGACGTCGTATTGCTCAGCATCGCGCTTGTAACGTGTGACCACACGCCCTCCCAACATGGTCTCCACAGCTTTGGCAACGACATCCACACTGATACCCAGTTCGGAAGCCTTGACGCGATCAACTTCAACGCGCAATTCCGGTTTATTCAAACGCAAGTCGACATCGGGAGAAATAAAACCTGGGTTCTTGGCTATCTC
>CANKXC010000118.1 GCA_947487355.1 Comamonadaceae bacterium
TTTGTGCTTTGCGCGCTAGCGGCCAAATGAGGCGTGCAAAACTGAGCGGCTTCTTTGAATGACTTTTGGCTCCAACTGCCAGTCACCACAAAATCAACGGTGCCCTCTTGCGACAAGTTCAAGGGCACGATGGCATTTTCAGCAATGCCACCGCCTTGCATGAACAAGATTTTGAAGTGGGCTGGTACTGCCAACAATTCACGAAGATCAGCTTCTGCTTCTTCGTAAATGGACATGAACTCTTTGCCGCGATGGCTCATTTCCATCACACCCATGCCGCTGCCATGCCAGTCCAGCATTTCGCTGGCAGCTTGAATCAAGACGGCATCGGGAATGGCGGCAGGGCCCGCAGAAAAGTTAAACGGTCTGGTCATTCAGCAGAACCACTTTCGCCTTCTGCATCGGTCTCACCTTCATTGGCATCGTCTTGCACATTGGCGTCGTTTTCCACAATGCGCTGCAAGCCAGACAATTTGGCACCATCGTCCAAACCAATCAAGGTCACGCCTTGAGTTGCTCGGCCCAATTCACGAATTTCTGAAACACGCGTGCGAACCAAAACGCCGGTGTCAGTGATCAACATGATTTCGTCTTCTGCACGCACTAACGTTGCCGCAACCACTTTGCCATTGCGCTCTGATTGCTGGATGGCAATCATGCCTTTGGTGCCGCGGCCGTGGCGTGTGTATTCGGTGATGGATGTTCGTTTGCCATAGCCGTTTTGTGTGGCAGTCAGCACGCTTTGCTGCTCGTCCTCGGCCACCAACATGGCAATCACGCTTTGCGTATCGTCCAGCATCATGCCGCGCACACCGCGTGCATTGCGGCCCATAGGACGCACATCGTTTTCATCAAAGCGAACTGCTTTGCCGCCATCACTGAACAGCATCACGTCGTGCTTGCCATCGGTGAGTGCCGCGCCAATGAGGAAGTCGCCTTCGTCCAAGTCAACGGCAATGATGCCGGCCTTGCGAGGGTTGCTGAATTCATCCAAAGATGTTTTCTTGACGGTGCCCATGGAGGTGCCCATGAAGACGTAGTGGTCGGCAGGGAAACTGCGCATGTCGCCTGTTAATGGCAAGACCACATTGATCTTTTCGCCTTCTTGCAAAGGGAACATGTTGACGATGGGGCGACCACGTGAGCCGCGTGAGCCTGCAGGCACTTCCCAAACTTTGAGCCAATACAAACGACCGCGGTTAGAGAAGCACAAAATGTAATCGTGCGTGTTGGCAATGAAGAGCTGATCGATCCAGTCGTCTTCTTTGGTCGCCGTGGCTTGCTTGCCGCGACCGCCACGTTTTTGCGCGCGGTATTCAGACAGAGGCTGGCTTTTGATGTAGCCACTGTGCGACAAGGTCACTACCATGTCGGTGGGGGTGATCAAGTCTTCGGTGGCCAGGTCTTGTGCATTGTTTTCAATGAAGCTGCGACGTGCGCCAATTTTGGTTTGGCCAAATTCTTGACGCAGCTCGCCCAGTTCTTCGCCAATGATGGTGGAGACGCGCTCTGGCTTGGCCAAGATGTCGAGCAAGTCTTCAATTTCAGACATGACTTCTTTGTACTCGACCACAATTTTGTCTTGTTCCAGACCGGTCAAGCGTTGCAAACGCATCTGCAAAATTTCTTGCGCTTGCGTGTCGCTCAGGCGGTACAAACCATCGCCGCCCATGCCAAATTCTTTTTCCAAACCATCGGGGCGGTAATCGTCTGCATTGACGGCGCCGCCATCGGCGCGAGTGCGTGTGAGCATTTCGCGAACCAACTTGGAATCCCAGCGGCGTGTCATCAATTCGGCTTTGGCCACAGGCGGTGTGGGCGCATTGCGAATGATGGCAATGAACTCGTCGATGTTGGCCAAAGCAACAGCCAAACCTTCCAACACGTGACCGCGTTCGCGCGCTTTGCGCAAAGTAAACACCGTGCGACGTGTGACCACTTCACGGCGGTGTTGCAAGAACACGCTGATGAGGTCTTTTAAGTTGCACAACTTGGGTTGGCCATCAATGAGGGCCACCATGTTGATACCGAAGGTGTCTTGCAACTGGGTCTGTTTGTACAGATTGTTGAGCACCACTTCGGGTACTTCACCGCGCTTGAGTTCAATGACCAGGCGCATGCCCGATTTGTCGGACTCGTCTTGAATATGGCTGATGCCTTCGATTTTTTTCTCGTGAACCAATTCGGCCATGCGTTCTTGCAAGGTCTTTTTGTTCACTTGATAAGGCAACTCATCGACCACGATGCACTGGCGCTGGCCTTTGTCGATGTCTTCAAAGTGGCACTTGGCGCGCATGACCACGCGGCCACGGCCTGTTCGGTAGCCATCTTTGACGCCACTGATACCGTAAATGATGCCGGCCGTAGGGAAGTCGGGCGCGGGAATGATTTCCATCAACTCGTCGATGGTGGCTTCGGGGTTGCGCAGCATGTGCAAGCAAGCGTCAACCACTTCATTCAAGTTATGAGGTGGAATGTTGGTGGCCATACCCACTGCAATACCGCCTGAACCATTCACCAGCAGGTTTGGAATGCGACTTGGCAACACCAAGGGCTCTTTTTCAGAGCCGTCGTAATTGGGGCCAAAGTCGACAGTTTCTTTGTCAATGTCGGCCAACATTTCGTGGGCAATTTTGGCCAACCGAATTTCGGTGTATCGCATGGCCGCAGCGTTGTCGCCGTCGACAGAACCAAAGTTGCCTTGACCGTCCACCAACATGTGGCGCATGGAGAAATCTTGCGCCATGCGAACGATGGTGTCATAGACGGATTGGTCGCCGTGCGGGTGGTATTTACCAATGACGTCACCCACAATACGCGCAGACTTTTTGTAGGCGCGGTTCCAGTCGTTGTTCAACTCGTGCATGGCAAACAACACACGACGGTGCACAGGCTTGAGACCGTCTCGGGCATCGGGCAGGGCGCGTCCCACAATCACGCTCATGGCGTAGTCGAGGTAGCTGCGACGCATTTCCTCTTCTAGACTGATGGGTAGGGTTTCTTTTGCAAACTGGGTCATGAGGGGTCAGGCGCGCTGGGTGAAAGACTGACATTTTAGGTCCAAAGAGTGTCGTTGATTTGCAACACATGCGTCTGAATGAAAACCCAGTAATCAGGGGGTTTTCACCAATTTGGTGATTTGGGCCTTGTATATGGCACAATCATTTCAACGCGGTGAGTGATGGTCATTCATTTCGTATCTTTTCTTGCAGAATGTCTGCGCTTTTATTCCCCATGAGGAGAACCATGAAAAAATTGAACAAAGTGGCAATGGTGTTGGCTTCAGCTGCCTTGGCAACAGCCGCAGGTGCTCAAACTGTCGACAATTGGCGCAGTGGCACAGGCGAAGTCTGGAAAAACAGCGGTGCCGAACTCTGCTGGCGTAGCCCTAACTGGACACCCGCTACAGCTGCTGCTGGTTGCGATGGCGCCATTGTTCCTCCTAAAGCGGCTCCAGCCCCAGCTGCTGCTCCAGCTCCAGCTCCTGCTCCCGCGCCAAGAGCTGCAGCCCCAGCACCCGCTCCTGCACGCCCAGCACCCGCACCAGCACCCGCTGCAGCAACCAAAGTTACTTACGCTGCCGACACATTCTTTGACTTCAACAAGTCAGTCTTGAAGGCTGACGGCAAAGCCAAGCTCGACGATTTGGCTGGCAAAGTTAAGGCCATTAGCTTGGAAGTGATCATTGCTGTGGGTCACACCGACTCTGTGGGTGATGACTCATACAACCAGAAGTTGTCTGTTAAGCGTGCTGATGCTGTCAAGGCTTACTTGGTGTCTAAAGGCATTGAGAAAAACCGCGTTTACACAGAAGGCAAGGGCGAAAAGCAACCCGTTGCCGACAACAAAACAGATTCTGGTCGTTCTAAGAACCGCCGCGTGGAAATCGAAGTTGTGGGTACACGCCCCAACAGATAATCTGCCAGTCAGTTGATTGATTCAACTGAAGTAGATTGCTAAAAGCCTCCCACGGGAGGCTTTTTTACTTTCGGAGACAATGTCGTCTATGAACACACATTCAAACACCTCGCAGTTTTCATCTTCCAATGTCGATCCCGCTGAATTGGCCAAATTCTCGGAGCTGGCCCATCGCTGGTGGGACACCGAAAGCGAATTCAAGCCCTTACACCAAATCAATCCTTTAAGGTTGGCTTGGATTCAAACACTGGCGCCACTTGCTGGCAAAAAAGTGGTCGACATTGGGTGTGGCGGTGGCATTTTGTCCGATGCCATGGCCCGGCAAGGCGCCGAGGTTTTGGGTGCCGACTTGGCCGTCAAATCACTCAAAGTGGCCCAGCTGCATGCGTTAGAAGCGGGTACGCAAGGGGTGCAATACCGAGAAATTAGTGCTGAGGATTTAGCGCAAGAGCAAGCCGGTCAATACGATGTTGTGACCTGCATGGAAATGCTGGAGCATGTGCCTAACCCTGCATCGGTGGTCAAAGCCTGCTCAGCACTGGTCAAGCCAGGCGGTTGGGTGTTCTTTTCAACCTTGAACCGCAATCCCAAGTCGTTCTTGTTTGCCATTGTGGGTGCTGAATACATTTTGAATTTGTTGCCCAAAGGCACACACGAATATGCGCGTCTGATCAAACCCAGCGAACTGGCTGACTGGGCACGTATCCATGGCCTGGATATTCAGCAGATGAAGGGCATGACTTACAACCCCTTCACACGTCACTACGCCTTGGGCACGGACACTGACGTGAATTACATGATGGCCACTCAAAAGCCCTTGACCAACTGATACAGCTTGGATTTGAAGATGAAATTTGAGAACGTTCAGGCAGTTCTATTCGACTTAGATGGCACCCTGATCGACAGTGCGCCAGACTTGGGCGCTGCCGTCGACAAGATGCGCGTTGCAAGAGGGATGACATCTCTTCCTTTAGCGCATTACAGGCCCATGGCGGGCGCGGGTGCGAGGGGCATGATTGGCTTGGCCTTTGGGTGGACACCTGAGCATCCAGATTACGAACAACTCAAAGAAGAGTTTTTTGTCAATTACGAATCGTGCATGACAGAGCGCACTTTTGCTTTTGAAGGTGTTGCACAACTCATCGACAGCTTGGTGCAATTGAAAATGCCTTGGGGAGTTGTCACCAACAAGTCCAAAAGATTTACAGAGCCACTGACAAAGGCCATGCCGCTATTTGCCAGTGCCGCTGTTGT
>CANKXC010000119.1 GCA_947487355.1 Comamonadaceae bacterium
GGCGACAACGAAGTGGGTCCCTACCAAAGCCCCATGGAAGATGGCATGCAACACTTTCACGAGTGGTACCGAAGCAAGATGGAAATCTGAGCTGAATGCAAGCACTCTGGATGGTTTTAGCCTCGCTGTTTTTTTCTTCCATGAGTGTGTGTGTGAAGTTTGCGGCAATCCACTTCAACACCTTTGAGCTGGTTTGTTATCGCGGCGCCATTGGCACGATCATCATGGCCTTGTTGTGCCAACGCAAAGGGGTTTCACTCAAAACCCCCGTGGCCAAAATGCACATTTACCGATCTATTGTGGGCGTCATTTCATTGGCCGCTTGGTTCTATGCCATTGCCAAACTCCCCCTTGCTACGGCCATGACCCTCAACTACATGAGCGGCGTTTGGGTGGCTGCATTTTTAGTTGGCAGCACCATTTGGCTAGGCTCTTTTAAAAATGCCACACGACAAATTCCCGTGGCAATGACTGTACTGGCTGGCTTTGCAGGTGTGGTCATGACATTGCGGCCCACGTTTGAACAAAACCAAATGTTAGCGGGCTTAATTGGTGTGGCATCGGGCATGATTGCAGCCATGGCCTATTTGCAAGTTGCCGCCTTGGGCAAAGTGGGCGAACCTGTGGAGCGCACAGTGTTTTATTTTTCTTTGGGCGCAGCAGTAGCTGGTGGACTTTGTATGCTTTTGTTTGGTGTCAGTGAATGGCATTGGCCCGCAGCTGTTTGGTTGTTGCCCATTGGCATATTGGCGGTGCTAGGTCAATGGTGCATGACCCAAGCCTATACCGATGGCGCCACCATCGTCGTGGCCAATTTGCAATATGCTGGCATTGTTTTTTCTGCTTTGTTTGGCCTGGTTTTATTTGGCGATCAAATACCATTCATTGGCTGGGCTGGTATGTGTTTGATTGTGCTGAGCGGTTTTGCAGCTACAGCGCTCAGAGACAAAAGTCTGGTTAAAGTTCCGACCGAAGATCATTGAATTTGCAAGGGAGAATTTCATGTACACCACACTCATTTCAGTTGCACAACTCAAAGCTTTGCAAGCATCCAATCAAGCCCTGATGGTGTTTGATTGCAGCTTTGACTTGATGAAGCCTGAAATGGCCGATGTGATGTTTGCTGAAAAACACATTGAAGGCGCACAACAAGCGCACCTTGACCGCCACTTAAGTACCCACGATGCATCTGCGCTCAATGGCGGTCGGCATCCCCTCACTACTCGCGAGGCAGTGGCCGCTTGGCTGCAAACTTTGGGCTTCAACGACAACATGCAAGCTGTTGTGTACGATCGCCATGGCGCCAACTATTGCGGGCGTCTGTGGTGGACGCTCAAATGGTTAGGCCACGACGCTGTGGCCATCTTGGATGGTGGTCTGCAAGCTTGGGAGGCATCTGGCGGCGGCATAGAAACTGGCAGCTCTTCTGCGGCCTCAAATTCTGACCAGAAAGCTTCAAGCTTTGTACTCAAACCTGCTCTCAGAGAGTGGGTCAGTACGGCCCAGTTGGCGCCTCAAGTGGGTCATGTTTCTCTGTCGTTGATCGATGCACGCAGTGCCGTGCGTTATCGCGGTGAAGTAGAACCTATCGACCCTGTGGCTGGCCACATTCCGGGTGCACTCAACAGGCCGTTCACTGAAAACATCGATGCCAACGGATTTTTCAAATCACCACAGTTATTGCGCGAAGAATTTGAAACATTGTTGGCAGGACGTGACCCACAAACCGTGGTCCATCATTGCGGCAGTGGCGTCAGCGCTGTGCCCAATATTGTGGCCATGGAATTGGCGGGCTTGGGCATTACCAAACTCTATCCAGGCAGTTGGAGCGAGTGGTGCAACACGCCAGGCATGGCCGTTGCCAAGGGTTGATTGACTGGCGTCAAGCAGGCGTCAATGCAGGCCACCGTGAGCCATGTAGCTCACCACACTGACCAAAGCAATGCCAGACACCAACCACACAATTTGAGCAGCCGTCTCGCGAGAGCTTAGGCGCTTTTGAAGTTGGGGAATGAGGTCGGCCAAGGCCACATAAATGAAACTGCTGCTGGCAATGGCCAGCATGTAAGGCAAGAGGCCACTCAAACTTTCCAATAGCAAATAGCCTGCAATACCGCCTAAAGCGGTTACGGCTCCCGCCAAAGAAACTTTCAAAATGGCAGCCTGCCTGTTGCCAGAAGATTCTCTGAGAACCACCAAATCGCCCATGTGGTGCGGTACTTCATGCGCCAACACCGCCAAGGCCGCTACGATACCCAGTTGCATTTCCACCATAAAGGCGGAAGCAATGAGCACACCATCGCCAAAACAGTGAACGCTGTCGCCGGCCAGAATGGCCCAACCACCTGGTGATTTTTCTTGAGATGTATCTGTGTGGTTGTGGGCGTGGTTGTGGGCATGCTGATGGTGATCATGGTCGTGACCTTGGCGGTCACCATGATGATGGTGATGCTCATGGCCGTGATGCCAAAGCTCAGCCTTGTCTAGCAAAAAGAAAAACAACAATCCAACCAACAAGGTGACAAACAAATTGTGCGGCTCGATGCCACCTTCAAAGGCCTCAGGCAGCAAATGCAAAAACGCAGTTGCCAGCAACGCACCCGCTGCCAGGCTGAGCATATGTTGTGTATAACGGCTGACAATGCCAAAGCTAAGCCAAGCGGCCAGCCATACACTGCCAATGCCGGCGGCCAGTGTGCCCAATATGATTGCGAGAAGAGTCATGCCAAATCCAATGCGGCCCATTGATTCAATGGGCGGATACTGAATTATGCCTGTCCTGAAAGTCTGCCCCGATTGGGCCCGCCAAACTAGTTCATTAGGGGCCGTGCGCAAAGCACCAAGCCACTGATGCAAAGAAAACAATAAATCACAGGTTTAAAAATTTCACTTTTCAATCTCAGTGCCAAACGATGACCTAACCAAACGCCAAACAAGGCGATGGGGAGAAGGTAGAGCAAAGCAAGCCAAAGGGATGGATCGCTCAAACCACCCGAAATGAGCATCATGAAAAGCGCAATGGACGAAATACCCACCAAGGCCATGGGCATGGTTGCCCTGACCAAATAAGGATCAGCCAGCCGCACACTAAACCAAGCCAACACCACGGGGCCAGCGGTTCCAAACATGGTTTCGACCCAACCCATCATGAAGCCAAAAAAATGTCGGGCCTTGTTGGGATTGGGCATGGCAATGGATTTAGCGCGCAGACCCTGCACGCCAACCCACAAGACATAAAGCCCCAGAAGCACCAGTGGCCAATTGCCCGGACTCAAAGTCATCAATGCCAAGCCCGCTAGAGAGCCAATCACAATGCTAGGCAACAAGGGGGGCAATTCTTTCCAAACCACCTGCCTGAAATTCAAGCCGGTATGCAACATGGCTGCTGGCACATCCATCAACAATACCAAGGGCACTACCCATTGAAGCGGCCAATTCCAAGCCAAGAGTGGAACAATGATGAGTGCGGAGCCAAAGCCTGCAATGCCCAGAATAAAAAATCCGATGAAGACAACGCAGAACTGAAATAAGCCTAGTTCCATGGATTTGAAAAGATAAGTTGATACAAAGTCATCGATTGAAAATTAAGCATGTAATACAGCGTGCGCAATGACGCAACTTGCATCCACTGTAAAGGCGTTTTGTTGAATGGCATTGACGACTTGCGAGGGCGAAAGAAGGACAAACTCACTGACTTCACCATCTTGATTGGCAGGGACGCATTCATCTGGCAACACAATGTTGTAGACCCACAAAGTTTCATGGTGCCACCCTTCTTGCACTGCGCGGCAGGTTTCAACATAAGCGCACGGCAAGGCTGATTGAGCCAAAGAAGCTGGCAATCCCGCCTCCTCTGCCATCTCTCTCACGCCACAGTCGAAGAGTGATTCGCCCGCGGGAAGCCCCCCAGCCGCCAAATTGTCTAGCATGCCTGGATCGACAGACTTACTGAGAGAACGCCGACCACACCACATGTTGCCATTGGGTGTGAACCCATTGATGTGAACTGCATGGCTGTGCAAACCAAAAAACCTAAACGCGGCACGCTCCATGCGAAAGGCTTCGGGTTTAGAGGGGTCGGGTTGGATAGTCTCGCCCTTCAAACTTGAATTCGAATTTGAATTCTCAGACCAAAGACTGAACTTTTCATTTCGCCATCCTGTGATGTGTCCTGCGTCTCTTAATAGCGCAGTTAACAACTCAAGTGACAGTGTTCTAGATGAAGGTGTTCTTTCAGGGGTGTCCCAGCTAAGTCCAGCTGGCACACTCAACCAATCAGGCGACAGGCTTTGTAAAATTTGGGCGTGTGCTGGCGCTAAAGAACCTGTCGCTTCAATGGCGTTGCCCAAATACCAAGCAATTGAATTTTCAGGCAAGGGTTGTATGGCGCGTTGCAAACAAAGCGACAAGACACTGAGTTCTGTTGCCGTTAACGCAGTTTTGAAATTGTCTAACGCTTGCATTCAACACTCAATGCGCCTGATCCCAATTGATACCCACACCCACCTCGGCCAGCAAAGGCACTTTGAGCGCAGCAACATCTGCCATCCATTTGGGCACGGCCACCTTGAGCCATTCCACTTCATCTTCGGGCACTTCAAAAACCAATTCGTCGTGCACTTGCATGATGACTTTTGTTTTGCGTTGCTCACGATCGATGCCAGCTTGAACGGCAATCATGGACAACTTGATCAAGTCGGCAGCGGTGCCTTGCATGGGCGCATTGATGGCTGCGCGCTCTGCGCCAGCGCGCCTTGGGCCATTGGGTGAATTAATTTCTGGCAAATACAAGCGACGCCCAAAAACGGTTTCAACATAGCCCTGCGACTTGGCTTGCTCGCGCGTTTCATCCATGTAGCGCTTGACTCCTGCAAAGCGCTGGAAATATCGCTCGATGTAATTTTTGGCTGCGCCGTTGTCAATGCTCAATGCTTTGGCCAAGCCAAACGCACTCATGCCATAAATCAAACCAAAGTTAATGGTTTTAGCGTAGCGGCGTTGTTCACTGGACACTTGGTCTGGCGTGAGACCAAACACTTCGGCAGCGGTGGCTTTGTGCACATCCAAACCTTGAT
>CANKXC010000120.1 GCA_947487355.1 Comamonadaceae bacterium
CTGCTTAAATCAAGCCCTGCCACCGAGGCGTAAATGACCTCCGCACTGGCTGTGTTGAGGTTAACAGGCGTACTTTCGGGCAAGATGGTGACGAAGGGCGCTAAGGCGGCCACCGTTTCAGCACGAATCCCTAACCATTGCAGTTGCCCAATTTGCAGCGGTAGCAAAGCAGAAGCGTTAGATGGGCTCTCAGAACCAACAGAGGCACTTCTGCTGCGTGCCGCTTGTGTGGCCACCAACCAAGCTTGAGACAGGGTCTCCAATTCGGTGCCTGGCAGACCCAATACGCCAAAAAGTCGTGACATGCGCAATTGCATGGTGGGCGACAAACGGGCTTGCCCTTTGGCATCGTTGGGTTCAACCCATTGACTCAAGTTAATTCTGCTTTGCGCATCTGTGACTTGGCCCGACAAAAAGACTTCGGGATCGCCTTCACGCAACTGTTGGTCTTGGGCTAAAAACGTCGACAGCTTGGCCTCTTTTAAGGGCAGCGCCCAGGGTTCGCCCAAATGGTCAATGCCACCGGTGGCGCTGACTTGGCCGCTGCCAGAAGTCAGTGAAGCGCCTGCCACACCTGCCAAAGCGTCTTCGCGCAATATCAATCGAGTCCAATCGAATGCACCGCTCAGCAACCAAGACGATTGAATGCGTTGGCGTTCAGCGCTTTCAACTTCAACATGGCGCCATTGCTGCCACAGCGCCACACTGGCCAGTGTAGCGACCAAGGTCACGACCAACATGGCGCTGATGAGTGCGACACCCTGCTGACGGTGAAAGGGCGTATTGGCGCGTGAATGCATGCAGACGGGTGCTTTGTGAATTGAAACAATGCGCCTAGTTTGAACCTTCATTGTTTCACCGCCGTGAAAGTAGGGCGCACCCAGTCCAAAGTCAGTTTGCCTTGAAACTCAGGTGTATCTGTCAATTCGAGGACCAAGCGCACACCCTCGGGCAGGTTTACAGCACTCGACAGCGGATTGCTCCAAGCACCATCACGGTGATAATAAATTTGCCAAGCCCTGACAGGGTGAATCAAAACTTCTTGCGCTGTATTGCCGCTGACATTACCCGCTGTCAGTGCCCATGTTTGCGCTTGCCGCCAAGCCTGAGTCCATTCGTCGTTTTGCATCAAAGGCTCAGATTGCCAACGCGTCCATTGACCGTTGCCAAGGGTCCATGCCACCACTTGAACGCCAGCTTTGGGGTCTTGTGAATGCTGTCGCGTGATGCGCAGGACACGACCATCCCAATCAAGCGCGGGCGTGCCTTGCAAGATCATGATGTTGTCGAGATCGACGCGCCATTGTGCCAAGCCCATTTGCAAAGTTTGCGTGGCATCGCCGCGTTTTTGCAGCGCCGATTGCGTTTTGAACATGCCATCCAAACCGCGCCAAGAAATCAAAGCCATCAAGGCCAAAATGGCACTGGCCACCAAGACCTCAATGAGCGTGAAACCTTTGCTGGCTTTCATCAGTAACGCCCCAAAACGGTAGCAAGTTGCAACACCGGTGTGGTCCCTGTGGGGGTGACCCAATCGACGCTGGCATCGATGCGTCTGAAGTTGGGGTTGGGCGTGGGTTGTACGTTCAAGTTCACACGCAAATCGAGATTGGCTTGAGGACATGAAATGGTGCTAATACCCACGGGGGGCATTTGCCGTGACAAGCGCAATTTTGTGAATTCGTTTTCTGCACAAATTTGTGCCAACCACTGCGTCGATTGACGCGAAGCATTGCGACTCAAGGCATCGGTTGAGCGCAGTCCTGCCATGAGTGCAATGGCCACAATGCTCAGGGCCACCAAGACTTCAATGAGCGTAAAACCCGCGGTCTTGCCCCTTCGATTTTGCTGCTGCTGGCTGCTAATGCGGATCATGCGGGTCATGCGGATCATGGCGCAGTGCGGCTCACGCGAAATGGTTCAATGCCATTGGTGCTCACCCACAAGCGAAAATTTTGATGGCTGAGCATGACACTCTGCGGCCCAATGATGGGGTCGGGCCCAAGCCTGAGCAAGCTGTTGGCGGCCACTTGCGTTTGCGGTGACAGCCATTCAGCAGGCAACGCTTGCGGCGGTAAACCTTCAAACGCAAAGGCTGCTGGTGTATTGTTTGAATTGGTTTCAACAACGGGGCGCCACACCACGGGCACGCCACTGCTTCTGGACCTAGCCCGTGCAGATTCCAACAATGCAGTCAAGCGTTCGGCATCGCGTTCTAAAAGAGTTTGGGATGTATCGCGCAAAGTAAAACTGACAGCGGCCGTGCCAATGGCAATCAAGGCGATGACCACCAGCAACTCCATGAGGGTGAAACCCAAATTGGCGCCCCAATTGTTTTTTGTGCGCGGCTGCACGCAGGCAAACACTTGCGAAGAATGAGATTCTCGCGTGTGTGTTTTCAAATGGGCTTTATTGCCAACTGCCGATGTCGGCATTCACACCCTCACCACCCGTTTGGCCATCGGCGCCCCAAGACATCACATCGACCTCAGATTTAAGGCCAGGGTTGAGGTATTGGTAGGGCTTGCCCCATGGGTCGGTTGGCAACTTGTCCAAATAGCTTTTCCAGTTGGTGGGCACGGGCTCGGTGCTGGGCTTGGTGACCAAGGCTTGCAGGCCTTGGTCGGCCGTCGGAAAACGTTGGTTGTCTAGCTTGTAAAGTTTGAGGGCCTGCATCAAGTTGCCCACATCTGTTTTGGCCGCTGTCATGCGCGCGTCATCGGCACGGCCCAAAATATTGGGGACCACCAAAGAGGCCAAGATGCCAATGATGGCCAAAACCACCATGAGCTCGATCAAAGTAAAGCCGCGCTGTTTGCGAACAGACTGTGTTTTTTTAGAAATCATTGCAAGTCAACTCCCCTGCTTTTTTCAGACTTCTCCATCATAATCCCCCTATGTTGCAAGTTAAAGAAGCATCCCGAAAAACCTTTTGGCCTGCGCTTTGCGCTGTGCTCGCCTCGGCCGCGGCGGCCTATGCCTTGGTGGCCTGGGTTTTGCAAATTCAAAGCTTGCGTCAAGCGGCGTCTGCTGTGCCCGTCGTATTGTCCGAGTCCAGTGTGCCAGTAGGGGGCAACAACAGCTCGCACGTGGCCCTTGCTTTGGGTGCGCCTTTGCCTTCGCAGGGTACCAAGCCGGGCGCCGACCAATCTTCCCAAGCTGCATACCAATGGAATCTGTTGGGCGTGGTGGCGGGGGTGTCTGGTAAGGGTTCAGCCCTCATTGGTGTTGATGGCCAAGCACCCAAAGCTTTTTTGCCCGGGCAAACTGTGGCGCCAGGTTGGGTTTTGCATTCTGTTGGGCACAGGCTGGCGCGCTTGGCACCTAGCCTGCAAGATAAGCCTACTGTGACTTTAGAGTTGCCCAAATAAAACGCCAAGCCGCTTCAAAAGAAGCAGCGTTTTTAGCGTTGCAAGAACATCCGATACACAGGATTCTGCGTTTCTTCAACATAGGGATAGCCCAATGTTTTGAGAAACTTGTCAAAGGCTTTGTCGTCTTTGTCGGGCACTTGCAAGCCCACCAAAATGCGGCCGTAATCGGCACCCTGATTGCGATAGTGAAACAGGCTGATGTTCCAGCCAGGGCGCATTAAATTTAAAAATTTCAACAATGCGCCGGGACGCTCTGGAAACACGAAACGCATGAGGCGTTCGTTTTGCGCCAAGCTAGAGTGGCCCCCCACCATGTGGCGAATGTGTTCTCTGGCCAAATCGTCATGCGTCAGGTCGATGTTGTCAAAGCCATGCTTTGAAAACTTTGCGGCAATCTTGCTGCTTTCGCCCGAGCCGTGCGTGGTCAGTCCCACAAACACATGGGCTTTGTCAGCGTCACTGATGCGGTAGTTGAATTCGGTCACATTGCGTGGCCCGCCTGGCAAGTTGCCAATGAGTTCGCAAAAGCGTTTGAAGCTACCGCGCTCTTCTGGAATGGTGACTGCAAAAATAGCCTCGCGCTCTTCGCCCACTTCGGCCCGCTCAGCCACAAAGCGCAAGCGGTCAAAGTTCATGTTGGCACCGCACAAAATGGCGGCGTAGGTCTGGCCTTTGGTTTTGTGTTTGGCCACATATTGCTTGATGGCCGCAACCGCCAATGCCCCTGCGGGTTCCACAATGGAGCGTGTGTCAACAAACACATCTTTGATGGCAGCGCAAACTGAGTCAGTGTCGACCGTCATGTACTCGTCGACCAAGCCTCGAGTGACGCGAAATGTTTCTTCGCCTACCAATTTGACGGCTGTGCCATCGGAGAACAAACCTACGTCGTCAAGCGTGACGCGTTTTTTGGCATTGACCGATTGAATCATGGCGTCAGAGTCGTTCATCTGCACACCAATGACTTTGACATCGGGACGCACGGCCTTGATGTAATTGGCCACGCCTGCAATGAGGCCACCACCACCAATGGCCACAAAAATGGCATCCAAGCGGCCTTGGTGCTGGCGCAGTATTTCCATGGCAATGGTGCCTTGGCCGGCAATCACATCGGGGTCGTCAAAGGGATGCACAAAAGTCATGCCCATTTTTTTCTCAAGCAGGGTGGCATGTTTGTGAGCGTCTGAGTAGCTGTCGCCCACCAGCACCACTTCACCGCCCAAAGCTTTCACAGCGTCCACTTTCACTTGCGGTGTGGTGGTGGGCATCACAATGACAGCACGGCAGCCCAATTTCTTGGCGCCCAAAGAGACACCTTGCGCGTGGTTGCCAGCCGATGCACAAATGACACCTTTCTTCAGTTGCTCGGGGCTGAGTTGCGCCATTTTGTTGTACGCCCCCCTCAGCTTGAAGCTGTGCACGGGTTGCTGATCTTCACGCTTGAGCAACACTGTGTTGTGCAGGCGTTGAGACAAGTTTTTGGCAATTTCTAAACCCGATTCCGTGGCAACGTCATAAACGCGTGCGTTCAGGATTTTTTTCAGGTAATCGGCGGGTTGGAGGTTTTTCGCAGTCATCCTTGAATGATACGGGCGAAAAAAATGCCCCGAGCCTTGCGGCGCGGGGCAAATCCACCTTTTCAGAGGGTGGAGGAGACAAAAGGTTCGTGCTTTCAAACAAAAAAGCACGACTGTTC
>CANKXC010000121.1 GCA_947487355.1 Comamonadaceae bacterium
GCATGGTTGCAGTCGCGTCATCCCCATGCGCATGGCGTTCGCACCGACAGTGCTTTGTATGCCTATGTCATGGCTCAGAAGAACGAGTTTTTGCGGCAAGCAGATCCCATTAACAAGGTAATCTTTGATAGCAAGCTGCATGTCATTCAGCATGCTTTGGGCATGCACACCACCACATCCCGCATTCAAGGCAGCAAGTTAAAAACCAAGCGGGATATCAAGATTGCGGCACTGTTCAAAGAGACCCCCATTGCGTTTTTACAAATGATTGTGGTCCACGAGTTGGCACACTTGAAAATTCGCGATCACGACAAAGCTTTTTACAAGCTCTGCCATCACATGGCACCCGATTATGCGCAGTCGGAGTTCGAGCTTCGGGTCTATCTCACGCACCTTGAGACTGGCGGTGAAAAAATTTGGATGCCAGCTTAATGCTCTGAGGGCGCAATCCAGTGACAGTTCTGTGCTGGCAAATTGAGCCATCTGTCTGCCGCGTGTTGCAGTGCGCCAAGTGAGCCGGTAGTCCAAAGTTGAATGGCGTTGGTGGTTTGATCCTTGAGCGTTGATTCACTATTTGGCACAAGATCAACTTGCCCATCAGGCGTTGCATTCACACTTAAGCGATGCGCTTGTCTTGCGACAGCTGACCCTGTTGAAATGATGCTCACATGAGGGCCAACCAGCTGCTGCAAAATGTCTTCAACAAACACATAGTGCGTGCAGCCCAAGACCAATGTGTCAATTTGTCCTGGCTCATTACCAAAGGTGCCCATTGCCTTTAAGTACTGACGGCAAAGTTGCTCTACCTCTAAGGTATCCGTCTGCAATTTTTCGGTTTGTTTTTCAATGGCCAGTGCCAAACCTTGACAAGGCTGGACGATGAATTCACAAGAGGCGGGTGCTGCGTCAGTTTGTACTTTGTGCAAGAGTTTTTCAAAGCGGACGCTCTGTAAAGTCGCATGCGTTCCAACGACGCCCACACGGCCAGTTTTTGAAATTTGGACAGATGGCTTCAGTGCGGGTTCAACACCCACAAACGGAAGTTGAGCAAACTTCTGCCGCAGACTTTCAATGGCCACGGCTGTGGCGGTGTTGCACGCCACCACCACACTTTTGACATTGCCTTTGGCAATCAGTTGTTCCGTAATGAAGTGAGATCTTTCAATGACAAATTCATCGCTTCTTTCGCCGTAAGGTGCAAAGGCACTGTCTGACCAATAAATAAAGCGTTCATGCGGCATTTCTGCACGCATGGCTCGCAACACACTCAAACCGCCAATGCCGCTGTCAAAAACGCCAATGGCGCGTTGGGTGTTGTTGTCAGTTGCTGGCAACTTTGATGCCTTTGAATTCGCCGGTGGCAATTCGCTTTTGCCATTCAGCGGGTCCTGTAATGTGCGCGCTGGTACCGCCAGAATCGACCGCAACGGTGACAGGCATGTCGACCACATCAAACTCATAGATGGCTTCCATGCCCAAATCTGCAAAGCCAACCACCTTGGATTGTTTGATGGCTTTGGACACCAAGTAAGCAGCACCGCCCACAGCCATCAAATAAGCAGACTTGTGCTTTTGAATGGCTTCAATGGCAACAGGGCCTCGTTCGGCTTTGCCGACCATGGCAATGAGGCCTGTTTGTGCCAGCATCATCTCGGTAAACTTGTCCATGCGTGTTGCGGTGGTGGGGCCGGCTGGACCCACTGCTTCGCCCTTGATGGGGTCGACTGGGCCCACGTAGTAAATGATGCGGTTGGTAAAATCAACCGGCAGTTTTTCGCCTTTGGCCAACATGTCTTGTATGCGCTTGTGAGCTGCATCGCGACCGGTCAACATCTTGCCATTGAGTAGCAGTGTTTGACCAGGTTTCCAACTGGCAACTTCGGCGGGTGTCAGGGTGTTTAAGTCGACGCGCTTGCTCTTTTCTGTGTCTGGCGTCCAATTCACATCGGGCCACAAATCGAGGGAGGGCACATCCAAGTAAACAGGGCCAGAGCCGTCCATAACAAAGTGGGCATGACGGGTTGCAGCGCAATTTGGGATCATGGCCACGGGCTTGCTGGCCGCGTGCGTGGGGTACATCTTAATTTTGATGTCGAGGACGGTCGTCAGGCCGCCTAAACCTTGCGCGCCAATGCCCAAGGCATTAACTTTTTCGTAAATTTCCAAACGCATGTTTTCAACTTGCGTGAGTTTTTCGCCTTTGCTTGATTTTTCGAGCAGCTGGTACATGTCCAGGTCGTCCATCAAACTTTCTTTGGCCATCAGCACCGCTTTTTCTGCAGTGCCACCGATGCCAATGCCCAACATGCCGGGAGGGCACCAGCCTGCGCCCATGGTGGGGACAGTTTTCAAGACCCAGTCGATGACGCTGTCGCTGGGGTTGAGCATGACCATTTTGGATTTATTTTCGCTGCCGCCCCCTTTGGCTGCAACAGTGATGTCCAATTTGTTGCCTGGAACAATTTGGGTAAAGATAACCGCGGGTGAATTGTCTTGTGTATTTTTGCGCGCAAATTCAGGATCTGAAACCACTGAGGCGCGCAACATATTGTCTGCATAGTTGTAGCCACGACGCACACCTTCGTTGATGGCGTCTTCCAGACTACCTGTGAAATTCTCTAATTTGACGTCCATGCCAATTTTCAAGAACACATTGACGATGCCCGTGTCTTGACAAATAGGACGATGACCAATGGCGCTCATTTTGCTGTTGGTCAAAATTTGCGCAATGGCGTCTTTGGCCGCTGGGCTTTGCTCGCGCTGATAGGCACTAGCCAAGTGAGAGATGAAATCTGCTGGGTGGTAATAGCTGATGTATTGCAGGGCAGCAGCCACCGATTCAACCAGGTCTTCTTGTTGGATGAGAGTCGTCATGTTGAACTTTATTTAATTCGGTTTCAATTGAATTTGGTGTTGTGGGTGCAACTTGAGTTTTGTAATTCAGTGCTTTCCCGAGCTGTCATGGTGCGACATCAGTTTGTCGGTGTATGCAATGGCCAATGCACTCAGCAAGAAGGTGACGTGAATGATGGTTTGCCACATCAGTACTTGCTCTGTGTAGTTGGCCGCATTGATGAAAGTTTTGAGCAAGTGGATGGAGCTGATGCCGATAATGGCAGTACCCAGCTTCACCTTTAAAACCGACGCGTTGACGTGATCCAACCATTCAGGTTGGTCAGGATGATTTTCTAAATTCATACGGGATACAAAGGTTTCGTAACCACCCACAATGACCATGATCAGCAAGTTAGAGATCATGACCACATCAATTAAGGCCAGCACCACCAACATGATGATGGTTTCATTCAGGCTTGTGATGGGTGTATCGACCTTGTAGCCAATACCGGTAATCAGGGCCTGCAGGGCGGCTTGGTTGCCAAATACAGCCTCAAGCAAGTGAACAAGTTCTACCCAGAAGTGATACACATAAACGGCTTGTGCGGCAATGAGACCCAAGTACAAAGGCAGCTGCAACCAGCGACTTGCAAAGATCAATTTGGGAAGTGGCCTGAGTGAGGCTGCTTCGGGATGAGGTGGTTTTTGTTGGGCCATAGCTTGCTTTGAGGGGGGTTAATCGCAAAATGGTCATTTTAAAGCCCTGCTTAGGGGCTTAGTTGACGATCCTATTGCCAAAATGAAAGAATACAGTCAGTCAGGGGTATGTAAGAGCCAAGACCGACATTCACGGTCATTAATTAGAACTTGTTCCTCTAGGAGACACAATGAGCGTAACCATTTATCAACCCAGTGCAGAGTTTGTCAAAAATGCGCACATTTCTGGCATGCCAGCCTACGAAGCGCTTTGCAAAGAGGCTGAAACCGACTACGAAGGCTACTGGGCCCGTTTGGCCAAGGAACTTATTTCTTGGAAAACACCGTTCACGAAGGTCTTGGACGAATCCAAAGCACCTTTCTTTAAATGGTTTGAAGATGGCACTCTGAACGCCTCCTACAACTGCCTTGACCGCAACATTGAAAAAGGCCTTGGCAACAAGACAGCCCTGATTTTTGAAGCTGATGGCGGTGAAGTGACGCGAATCACATACAGTGAATTGCTGGCCAAGACCTGTCAAATTGCCAATGGCTTGAGGTCCATCGGCATTCAAAAGGGCGACCGCGTCGTTATTTATATTTCCATGTCCATTGATGGCGTAGCCGCCATGCAAGCTTGCGCGCGCATTGGCGCAACTCACTCCGTGGTGTTTGGTGGTTTTTCTGCCCAGTCATTGCGCGATCGCATTGAAGACACAGGCGCCAAAGCGGTCATCACAGCCGATCACCAAATTCGTGGCGGCAAGCAGTTGCCCCTCAAATCTATTGTGGATGAAGCCTTGGTGTTGGGCGGTTGTGACAGCATCAAAAACGTGTTGGTGGTTAAACGCAGTGGTGCCGATGTGTCAATGGCTGCAGGGCGCGACACTTGGATGCACGACTTGGTGGCCAACCAGGCCTCGACTTGCGAGCCTGAGTGGGTAAGCGCAGAGCACCCCTTGTTCTTGCTCTACACATCAGGTTCAACCGGCAAACCCAAAGGCGTTCAACACGCCACAGGTGGCTACTTGTTGCATGCAGCCCTCACCACCAAGTGGACTTTCGACTTGAAACAAGACGATGTTTTCTGGTGTACAGCCGACATCGGTTGGGTCACCGGTCACACCTACATTACTTACGGCCCATTGGCCTTGGGTGGCACTGAAATTGTGTTTGAAGGCGTGCCTACTTACCCAGACGCAGGTCGTTTCTGGAAAATGATTCAAGATCACAAAGTCTCAATTTTCTATACAGCACCAACCGCCATTCGTTCATTGATCAAAGCGGCTGAAGCCAACGATGCAGTCCATCCCAAGAGCTACAACCTCAGCAGCTTGCGCTTGCTCGGCTCGGTGGGTGAGCCTATCAACCCAGCAGCTTGGGAGTGGTACCACAAGCACGTGGGCGGCGGCAATTGCCCCATTGTGGACACCTTCTGGCAAACCGAAACCGGTGGCCACATGATTACGCCACTGCCTGGCGTGACACCCATGGTGCCCGGTTCTTGCACACTGCCTTTCCCTGGCATTCAAG
>CANKXC010000122.1 GCA_947487355.1 Comamonadaceae bacterium
CTTTCAAGTGCGCATCTAGTCTTGGGAACACACGGCGTGTGTTGCCTTCGTAAATTTTGTAACGTTGCTCTTCGTTCAAGGTACTTGAAGACTGAATGTAACGCTTGGTATCGTCAAAATAATGACCAGTTTCTGGGTCAATACCGCGCACCGCACCAATCATTTCTGAAGCAAACAAAATATTGTCAACAGGAATGACCTTGGTCAACAAATCAATGCCAGGCTGGTGATAGACGCAGGTGTCAAAGAAAATATTGTTCAGCAAATGGTCTTGTAACAAAGGTTTTTTCAACTCTTGAGCCAAACCGCGAAAGCGGCCCCAGTGGTAAGGTACAGCGCCGCCACCATGCGGAATGAGGAACTTCAGAGTTGGAAAGTCTTTGAACAAATCAGAGGTGAGACACTGCATGAACGCTGTGGTGTCCGCATTCAAATAGTGAGCACCGGTGGTGTGGAAACAGCTGTTGCAGCTGGTACTGACGTGAATCATGGCGGGGATGTTGTACTCCACCATTTTTTCGTAAATGGGATACCACTGCTTGTCGCTCAGGGGCGGCGATGTCCAGTGACCACCCGATGGATCTGGATTCAAATTGATACCGACGTTGCCATATTCTTTGACGCAGCGCTCCAGCTCTGGAATGCAGGTGGCCGGGTCAACACCAGGTGACTGCGGCAACATGGCCACAGGCACAAAATGATCTGGAAACAATTGGCTCACGCGGTAGCACAACTCGTTGCAAATAGCAGCCCATGTGGAAGACACATTGAAATCGCCAATGTGGTGTGCCATGAAACTGGCGCGCGGGCTAAAAAGGGTCAAGTCAGATCCGCGCTCTTTCATCAATCGCAATTGATTGGTCTCAATTGATTCGCGCAACTCGTCGTCGCTGATTTTGAGGTCAGCAACTTTAGGGCCGAGCTCCGGCGTATTCAAATTGGCAATCTGTGCGTTGCGCCAGTTTTCCAGTGCCTTAGGGGCAGTGGTGTAGTGACCGTGACAATCAATGATCAAAGGTTTTTGGGAACTCATGAAGGTGTCCAATTGAAAAATGAAGAGAAAAAATTAAGCGGTGGGGCCTGACCATAAGGAAGCAGGCACCATGGCTTCACCTCGCATGAGAAGACGTGCTGTTCTGAGGAGTGCAGCTTGTGTCACATTTTGTCCGCCCGGCAAATTCGGCGCAGGCTCTGTTTGCAAAGCCACACTGAACTCACCCGTGGGGTGTTCTACCGAAACGTTTTTGGCAGCGCCCGTTGGCATGACTGCAATGCCATCGCACACAGAACCTTCCAACACACATGCTGTTCCTACCGTGACGGCAGCCAGAACGCCAATGGCATCGTGGCACACATGCGGAATGAAGCTGCGCGTGCTCAAAGCACCGCCATTCTGCGGAGGTGCAATGAGCGTCATTTTGGGATAGTTCTTTTTACTCACATCGCCCAAGCCCATCAACAAGGAGACCTGCAACCTCAGGGCTTCAATTTTGGTTTTGAGTTCGGTATCGGCATTCATGTCTGCCACCGACTCATAGCCTGTGCGGGCTACATCAGAAGCCTTAAACATCACCAAGGGCATGCCGTTGTCAATGCAGGTGACGTCTATGGTGAAGGGGGCAAAACCATCGCCCGTCACGGTCAAGGTATCTCTGACTTTGCCGGTAGGCAGCAGACCAGAGCAGACTGAACCTGCTGTGTCTAAAAAGTTGATCACAACAGGCGCTGAGGTGCCTGGTGCCCCATCGATGCGCGCGTTGCCTTCGTATTGCACCAAGCCGCCTTTGGTGTCGACCGTAATGTCGCACTGCATGTTGGTATTCAAGGTCAAAACACGGAAAGTGGTTTGATCACCTTGTGCTTGAAGCATGCCCGTTTCAAGCGCAAAAGGCACCACGGCAGCCAACATGTTGCCACAGTTGGGCGTGGTATCCACCGTGTCGTTGTCAGGCTGGAGTTGAGCAAACAAAAAATCAAGCGCCACCCCCGGTACGGAGCTTTGGCTCACGATGCCCACCTTGCTGGTGAGTGGATGAGCGCCGCCCAATCCATCAATTTGACGTTTATCAGGCGAACCCATGGCCGCCAACAACACTTTGTCTCTGAGCTTGATGTCTGTTGGCAGATCGGACGCTTTGAAAAAAGGCCCCTTGGAGGTTCCGCCACGCATCAACAAGCAAGGAACCGCAGTTTGAGAAGAAGGTTTCATGGTCTGAATGCAAGCGCCTAAGGTCTAAAAGTGCTCCATTCTCCAATTTAGAGAGCTTTTGAACTAGGCCTGAGAAGCACTACCAGATAGAACAAAATTGAATAACCGGATCTCTGTTATGGCAAAATTCCAAGATGGATCTCAAGCAAATTGAATATTTTGTGCGCGTCGCAGAAATGGGCAGTTTCACCCGCGCAGCCATTGCGCTGAATGTGGCACAACCCGCTTTAAGTCGTCAAATTAGGCTTTTGGAAGTTGAGTTGCGACAAAACCTGCTCAAACGCAATGGCCGCGGCGCAAGTCCCACCGAGGCGGGATTGCTGCTTTTGGAACACGGACGAGGCATCTTGCACCAAGTAGAACGCACACACGAGGCGCTTGGACGGGCCAGAATTGATTTGACCGGTCGAGTTGCCTTAGGCCTGCCGCCCAGTGTGGCCAGAGTTTTAACCGTGCCACTGACCCGAGCATTCAGGGAAAAGATGCCCGATGCTCAGTTGTCAATCAGCGAAGGACTCACCTCAGCCATGCAAGAAAGTCTGCTCAACGGCAGGCTGGACATTGCCCTGCTCTACAACATGAAGCCCACATCGGGCTTGGAAGTTTCACACTTGGTTCAAGAAGAGTTATGGCTGGTGCAACGTCGTCCGCCAGGGCTACAGGAAGATCCGCCGCCACCGCCTATTGAATTCAAAGATGTCTCTGAGCTTCCTTTGGTCATTCCAAGCCGACCCAATGCCATTCGCATGCTAGTGGAATCAGAAATGGCAGCAGTTGGCATGCGGCCGCACATTGCCTTGGAAATAGATGGTGTGACGGCCATCCTAGATTTGGTGGCCGATGGCGCCGGATGCGCCATCTTGTCTCGCAATGCAGTGACCCGATCCATCAACCCTTCCGCTTTTTCAACACGGCCTATTTCAAGCCCGCAACTCAGCATTGAATTGAGTTGCGTGGTGAGTTCACTTAGACCGAGCACCGCAACTCAGAAAGCGACACTCACTTTGATTCGCGAGACAGCCATTCGATTGTTGGAGTCAGAATAAATCAAACATCAAATGCTTTCATGAACTCCCGGTGGAGGCGTTCATTGCTTGGGGATACCAGCACGTTGAATGACATCACCCCAGCGTTTGGTCTCGTTGTTTAACAAGTCGGCGGCTTGTTGCAAGCTACCCGGTTGCGGATCGACGTTCATTTCCAATAATTTTTTCCGAACATCAGCTGAATTCAATGCATTCTGAATTTCTTGATTGAGTTTTTGAACAATATCACGCGGCGTTTTGGAGGGAACTGCAAGTGCATTCCAAGAAGCTGCGTACAAATTGCGAACACCGGCTTCTTTGGCTGTGGGTACTTGGGGCAATGCAACCGAGCGCTTATCGCCTGTCACGGCCAAGGCGCGCAGGGCTTGCCCCTTAATTTGAGGCAATACCGGCGCCAAAATTTCAACTGCCATATCAATTTGCCCACCGCGCAATGCAGTGAGCACGGCAGGTGTGCCATTGAAGGGCACAACTTGCGCATCAATGCCCGCGGTCGCTTTGAAAAGCTCTGCCGTCAAGTGCTGGGTGCTACCCACGTTGATGCTGCCAATGTTCAGCTTTCCAGGGTTGGCTTTGCCAAATTTGAGCAAGTCTTGCAGCGTCGTGAATTTAGATTCTTGGGGCACCACAATGGCAATGTCAAAAGTACCGAGTACCGACAATGGCGTCAAATCCTTTTCAGCGTCGTAAGGCAATGTTTTGAAAAGCCCTGCACTGACAGCAGTGGCATTGGACATCAACAGCAAGGTGTATCCGTCGGGTGCAGATTTAGCCACAGCGTCAGTGGCGACAACGCCACCTGCGCCAGGTTTGTTTTCAATGACGATGCTTTGACCCAAATTTTCACCCAGCTTTTGTGCCACGGTGCGAGCCGTCAAATCGGCCACCCCGCCAGCTCCAAAGGGCACCACAATTTTGAGTGGCTTGCTGGGAAAGGCAGATTGGCTGAATGCGTTTGCAGACAGGACCCCAAGCAAGGCGGCCAAGGCCAAGCAAGCCCATCGCGATTTCAGATTCATTTCAAACTGCTTTTTCTAATGCCAAAAGTCGATCAATAACGCGGCGCGACATGACCCCACCTGCGTCAATGGACAATACTTTTAATTTTCGCTCTGGGTTGGCCAGAATATTCTTTTGTTGACGCTCCAGCATCTCCAAATCCTCACTGAAAATTTTGCCCTGGCCCTCCCGAATGCGCGCAGTCAAGTCTTGATCGTGAGGCTTGAATTGTCGAACCATGCCCCAGAAATAATGAATGCTGGTGTCTGTTTCCGGCGTAATAAAGTCAACCACCACACTGTAGGCTTTGTCTTTGGGCTCAGCGTTGTAGCCACCTTTGCCCGCCAAAGCCACGCCCACTTCAATCATCACGTGGCTGGGTGGTGAAAAACGGCAAATCTGCCAACGATCAACTTTGGCATCGACTGGCAAATCATTGGCGCGCATGGCCATTTGCCAAAACGGAGGCGCCTTGATGCCCTCCATGAATCGGCTGGTGACCACCGAGTTGCCTTCGGTAACGGTTCGACTGGGTGTCTCATCAATTTCAGTTTGCCCAATGCTGGTGGCATGCACGTAGGTTTCGTGCGTCAGGTCCATCAGGTTGTCGATCATCAGGCGGTAGTCACATGCAATGTGGTAATGCCCTCCCCCGTAGGCCCAAGCTGGATTTTCAAACCATTCAAAAACAGGCATTTTGTTGGGATCTGCTTTGGAAGCATCACCCGGCCAAACCCATACAAATCCATAGCGCTCAATGACCGGAAAACTTTTGAC
>CANKXC010000123.1 GCA_947487355.1 Comamonadaceae bacterium
GCCATGGAAGCTTTGAAGACCAGCGAATTCAAACCAGTGATGGATCCAGCCACAGGCCAAATTACGGTACCTACTAACAAATACCACGAGGCGCGTATTTTCTTGGCCTCTAAAGGCATTCCCAAAACTGGCAACATGGGCATTGACTCCCTCAAAGATCAGTCGGCCATGACCACCAGCCAGTTCATGGAGCAAGTGCGTTACACCGCTGCCATGGAGCAAGAGTTGGCTCGCACTATCATGCAAATTGATTCTATTCAACAAGCTCGCGTGCACTTGGCCATGCCCAAGCAATCGGTGTTTGTGCGCGATCGCACACCGCCCAAAGCCTCCGTCATCATCACGCCTTATGCAGGCCGCTCTGTGTCACAAAACCAAGTGCAAGCTTTGGTTCATTTGGTGGCCTCTAGTGTGCCCCTCATGACGCCCGAAAACGTAGCCGTGGTAGACAACCAAGGCAAACTGATTACCGACTCTAGCAATGCTGCCGCCTTGGGTTTAACTTCTGCGCAAAGCACTCACAAGCAAAAAATGGAAGATGTGTATCGCCAGCGCGTGATGCAAATTTTGTCTCCCATCGTTGGCGACAACAATGTGCGCTCACAAGTCAACATGGCCCTGGACTTTACGCAAACAGAAGTGACCACCGAAGACTTTGACACCCGTGAAAAAGGCCCCAAGACACGCTCTGAAGCTTTAAGCGAAGACAAAAATGGCGCAGCTGAAGCGGCTGGTATTCCAGGCACTTTGTCTAACACGCCACCACCAGCGCCATCTGCTACTACCAACTCTTCGGCTGCCACCACTGCAGGCTCTGGCGGCACCACCACCAGCACCACAGCGCGTAGCACTCGCAATTACGAACTCGATCGTTCTGTGCGCCACGTTAAAAACGCCACAGGCACCATGCAACGCTTAAGCGTGGCCGTGCTGATCAATGAGCGCGCACCCACCGTCACCAAAAATGACAAAGGTGAAGTGACGGAGTCCAAGCCCAATCCCTATACAGAAGAAGAAATTACCCGCATGCAAGATTTGGTTCGCGGTGTGGTGGGCTATGACGAAAAGCGTGGCGACGTGGTGGCTGTGGTGCAAGCCAAGTTTGAACCCGAGCCTGTATACGACCTGAGCATTCCTTGGTACAAAGACCAATCTATGCAAACTTACATCAAGAGTGGTTTGCTGGGTGTGGTGTTCATCGCCTTCTTGATGATGGTCATCCGACCCGCCGTACTGCGCATGCTGGGCTTGATGAAAACGCCTGCTGAATTGGAAGCCGAAGCCGAAGCTGCTGCTGCAGCTGCCGCGAAGATTGCTCTGGCCGATGGTGAGTTGTCACCTGAGGACATGAACGCCATCCAACTGGGCGAAGGCGAAACCTTGGAAGACATCAAGGCCAAACTCAAGCCCAAGAAATCAAGTATTTCGATGGAGATGTTGGATACTGCCAACAGCTACGACGACAAAGTGGCTCTGGTGCGCATGATTGTGGCGGAAGACACATCGCGTGTGGCCAGCGTGCTCAAGAAGATGATCAAACAAGCCTAAGGAAATACCATGGCCGAAAAAGAAAAACTAATGTCGCCTGCAGAAATCGAAGCTGCAGAAAAGCTGCAATCAGAGATGTCCAATCTCTCGGGCGCACAAAGAGCTGCTGTGTTGATGCTGTTGCTCGGTGAACAACAAGCCTCAGAAATTGTGAAGTTCATGAATCCCCAAGAAGTGCAAACTTTGGGTGGTGCCATGGTCGATGTATCTGATGTGTCACAAGAAGCCGTGAACGCCATTTTGGATGAGTTTGTTGGCACCATTAAAAAGCAATCGAGCTTGGGCCTGGGCAACACCGACTATGTCGAGAAAGTGTTCAAGCGCGCCTTGGGCGACGACAAAGCCGCGTCTGTTTTGGGCCGCATCATGCCGGGCCAAAGCAGCAAAGGCCTCGAAATTTTGCAGTGGATGGACGCACGCGCCATTGCCGACATGATCAAAACCGAACACCCCCAGGTGACGGCCATTATTTTGTCGGTACTAGACCACCAAGTGGCGGCCGATGTTTTGAATTTCTTGCCCGACGAATCACGTGCAGAAATTATTCAACGTGTGGCCAGCTTGGAGACTGTTCAGCCTTCGGCCATGCAAGAACTTGAATCAATTATGAAGTTGCAGTTCTCTACCAATACCAGCTCTAAGTCTTCTAGCTTCGGCGGTATTAAGGCAGCTGCACAGATCATGAACTCCACCAAGACTGCTCTGGAAAACTCCATCATGAAAGGTCTGGAAGAAATTGATGCCGACCTGATGATGCGAATTCAGGACAATATGTTCACCTTTGAAAACCTTGGTGCTGTGGACAACAAGGGTATTCAGGTGCTGATGCGCGCCGTGGACAACAACCAACTGATGATTGCCATGAAGGGTGCCAGCGAAGAGGTCAAGGCCCGTTTCTTCGACAACATGTCCGAGCGTGCTCGCGGTATGTTCAAAGACGAGATGGATGCCAAAGGTCTCATGCGCTTGTCGGATGTGGAAGAAGCGCAGAAACAAATCATGCGTTCTGCCCGCAAGCTGTCTGACTCAGGTGAGTTGGTCTTAGGCGGAGGCGATTTTGTATAACCCCACCCCCGCAAGCAAGTTGGCAGGCAATGGCGCACAGCGTGGTGTGCCAGGCTGGAAACCTTTGCAGCCGCTCAAACCCATCGAGTTGCAAAACGCAGGCTTTGTGCAGCAAAACTTTATCCGTGCCAAGCCTTCCAACTTTGCACTGTGGACCGTCGAAGAACAATTGGCCGACAGCAAGATGGCTGAATCTGATGGCTCTGATAGTGGCGTAGAAGACGCAGAAGTCAAATCAGATGGCGTTGGCATGTCTCAGAACAACTCGCCTTCTGAAGTATCCATTTCAAGCCTTGACGCTGAAGCCATAGAAAAAATCAAAAATGAAGCCTTTGCACTTGGCGTTGAAGAGGGTCAGCGCATGGCGCAAGCGGCCGCTTCGGAGCAAGCTGCTTTAGAGCAAGCCAACTCAATGGAAGCACTGGCCAATCAAGCCAACCAACTGTTGACCAACATTGAACAAGCTGTTTTGGCGCTTCAAGAAAAACCAGAAACCTGGCACGAGCCTCTCAAACGCTTGGCCTTGCATTTGGCCGAACAGCTCACACTCACTGAATTGAGCATCTCTTCTAGCGGCATTCAAAACCTCATTGACCGCTGTATTGAAACATTGGATGTGCAAAGCGTTTCCAGCTTGTTGGTTGAGCTCAACCCCAACGACATGGCGCTGTTGCAAAATCACAAAGCCATGCCTGGCGAGCAAATGCCCACATGGCGCATGGTGGCCGATCCGCACTTACTGCCTGGCAGCGTGCGTGTGCGTGCCGACGACGCCGTAGTTAGCGACCTCATTGAACATCGCCTTGAAAGCTTGGCAACTGTTCTGCTTCAAAACACCAAACCTTGGCAAGCACAAACAGCATTCCAACCCGAACGCTTGTCTGCACGACGCGGTAAAGCTGAAACTGTAGAAGATGCCTTGCCACGTGATGCGGTACCTGTCGATTTGTCATCCTTGGATCTGCCCGATTTAGACTTAGACGTGGCTTCAGACTTAGCTTCAGACTTAGTTTCAGACACACCACCTGGAGCCTCCAATGACTAACTTTGCCGCCGAAGTGGCGCGCACCATGTCAATGGCACGCGCATCCAACCCAGAGCGATGCGGTACCTTGGTACGCTTGGTGGGCCTGCGCATGGAAGCGCGCGGCATCATGGCGCCGGTGGGTTCCAGCTGCGAAATCATTGGCCAAGACGGTCACAAAATTGAAGCCGAGGTGGTGGGCTTTAACGACAAAACTTTGTACCTTATGCCCCTCACTGAACCTGTGGGCATTGGCCCCGGTGCTTCAGTTCGCATGGCTTACGATTTGGGCACTGCCTGTTTGGGCCCCGAACTTTTAGGCCGTGTCATCGATGGTCGCGGCGAACCCTTAGACGGCAAACCGAAGCCTGCTTGCAAAGCACGTTTGAGTTTGCTGGGCTTGCCTATCAATCCAATGGAGCGCGGCCCTATTGACAGCGTGCTCGACGTAGGCGTGAAAGCCATCAATGGTTTACTGACACTGGGCCGCGGACAACGCGTGGGCTTGGTGGCGGGCTCGGGCGTGGGCAAGAGTGTGCTGTTGGGCATGATGACTCGCTTTACCAAAGCCGACGTGGTGGTGATTGGTTTGGTGGGCGAACGCGGCCGCGAAGTACAAGCTTTCATTCAAGAATCATTGGGCGAAGAAGGCCTGGCCAAATCGGTGGTAGTGGCTGCACCTGCCAATGTATCGCCCGTGCTGCGCTTAAAAGCTGCGCACATGACGCATGTCATTGCCGAATACTTTAGAGATCAAGGCCTCAATGTGTTGATGCTGGTCGACAGCCTTACCCGCGTAGCCCATGCGCAGCGCGAAATTGGCTTGGCCATTGGCGAACCGCCCACAGCCAAAGGCTACCCGCCCTCTGTGTTTGCTTTGTTGCCCAACCTCATTGAACGTGCCGGCGTAGGCCGCCATGGCCATGGGTCTATTACCGCCATTTACACTGTGCTAGCCGAAGGCGATGACGCCAACGATCCTATTGTGGATATTGCACGCGCCTCATTAGACGGCCAAGTGATGTTGTCTCGCAAATTGGCCGATGCTGCACATTACCCCGCCATTGACCTCAATGGCTCTATTTCTAGGGTGATGCAAAGTTTGCTCTCGCCCAACGATTTGAAACTGGCCAACAAGTTCAGAAGGCTCTGGTCTTTGTACCAACAAAACGTTGACCTCATTCAAGTGGGCGCCTACGAAACTGGCAGCAACCCTACCCTGGATGAAGCCATCCGTTTGCGTGAATCGATGGAGCAGTACTTGCGCCAAGACATGCACGAAGGCAAAGACGAAGCCAGTACCCGTGAAGACATTCGAAACATGATGGCGGTATCAGAATGAACGACACCGTAGTTGCTCGCCCCTG
>CANKXC010000124.1 GCA_947487355.1 Comamonadaceae bacterium
CAATCTTGGGTGGGCTGGCAACTTTTGAAACTCTAATCACCATGCTTGCCAAACGAATCATTCCTTGCCTTGACGTCACCGGTGGCCGCGTGGTCAAGGGCGTCAATTTTGTCGAATTGCGCGATGCCGGCGATCCGGTTGAAATTGCAGCACGCTACAACGAGCAAGGCGCAGACGAACTCACTTTCTTGGACATCACGGCCACCAGCGATGGCCGTGACCTCATTCTTCACATCATCGAAGCCGTTGCGTCTCAGGTGTTCATTCCCCTCACAGTGGGCGGCGGTGTTCGCACCGTTGACGATGTTCGCCGTTTGCTCAATGCCGGCGCCGACAAAACCAGTTTCAATTCGGCGGCCATTGCCAACCCCCAAGTTATTCGCGATGCCTCACAAAAATATGGCGCGCAGTGCATTGTGGTCGCCATCGATGCCAAGCGGCGTCAAGGCCAAGACCTCGCTTTGCGGGGCGAAGGCTGGGATGTTTACAGCCATGGCGGTCGCCAAAACACAGGTCTAGATGTTGTTAAGTGGGCCACCCAAATGGCCGAACATGGTGCAGGCGAAATTTTGCTCACCAGCATGGACCGCGACGGTACCAAGTCTGGCTTCGATTTGGCACTTACCAAGGCTGTGAGCGATGCCGTGCAAGTGCCGGTCATCGCTTCGGGCGGTGTGGGCAATTTGGACCACTTGGCCGACGGCGTGCAACAAGGCGGCGCCGACGCGGTATTGGCCGCCAGTATTTTTCACTACGGTGAATACACCGTTCAGGAAGCCAAGCAGCGCATGCGCGAGCGGGGAATTCCTGTTCGTTTGTAAGAACTGTCATCTGCAAGTGGTAGATTCACCCCATGACATGGCTTGAACAAATTAAATGGGACGCGCAGGGGCTGGTGCCCGTCATTGCCCAAGAGGCCAGCACCGGTGATGTGCTGATGTTTGCTTGGATGAACCGCGAAGCCCTCCAAAAAACCGCCGAACTCAAACGTGCGGTGTACTTCAGCCGATCGCGCAACAAGCTGTGGTTCAAGGGCGAAGAATCTGGCCATGTGCAAACCGTGCACGACATGCGCCTCGATTGCGACAATGATGTGGTGCTGCTCAAAGTCACGCAACTCGGACACGAACCCGGCATTGCTTGCCACACCGGCCGTCACAGTTGTTTCTTCCAGCAGTATCAAAATGGTGAGTGGACCGCCACCGAACCGGTCTTGAAAGACCCCGAATCAATTTACAAGTGAGCACTCGTTGCCAAAATCATGAGTTCTACCGATGCTTTGGCCCGCTTAGCGGCCGTGATTGAAAGTCGCAAACCGGCCAATGGTGGCGACCCTGAAAAAAGCTATGTGGCCCGCTTGCTTCACAAAGGCCCAGATGCCTTTTTGAAAAAAATTGGCGAGGAAGCCACAGAAACCGTGATGGCGGCTAAAGACCTAGACCACGGCGGTGATGCCGCCAAACTGGTGGGCGAAGTGGCCGATCTGTGGTTCCACAGCATGATTGCCTTGGCCCACTATGGCTTGACGCCCGCCGATGTGGTGGCTGAGCTCAGTCGGCGCGAAGGCCTCAGTGGTTTGGAGGAAAAAGCCCTTCGCAAAGCCGAATTTCGTGAACAAACAGGTGAATGATGCACGATCCAAATTGCCTCTTTTGCAAAATCATTGCAGGAAAAATTCCTTCCAAGAAGGTTTATGAAGACGAACATGTGTTCGCTTTTCACGACATTGCACCCTGGGCGCCCATCCATTTTTTGATGGTTCCCAAGCTGCACATTGCCTCGATGGCACAAATCACCCCTGAACATTCCGCTTTAATGGGTCATTTAATGACCTTAGCGCCTAAACTGGCTTTGGAGCAGGGTTGCAGGCCTTATCCCGAGGGTGGCTACAGAATAGTCACCAACACTGGCGCCGAGGGCGGGCAAGAAATTCACCATTTGCATTTTCATGTCATGGGTGGTCCGCGCCCTTGGCTTCGTGGTTAAACGCTTAGAATCTGGATCAATTGTTAGGAGATATTCATGGGAACGTTCTCAATTTGGCATTGGCTCATCGTCTTGCTCATCGTGGTCATGGTGTTTGGCACCAAAAAGCTGAAAAACATCGGCTCTGACATAGGTGGTGCTGTGAAGGGCTTCAAAGATGGCATGAAAGATGCCAATGGCAACCCTGTCACTGAAGAAAAGCCGGCTGGCCAAGTAGCAGCAACTGCCGCTACAGAAAAAACCACGATCGACGTGGAAGCTAAGACGAAGTCCTGATTTGATCGATCTTGGTATTTCCAAAATAGCCCTGATCGGGGTGGTGGCGCTCATCGTCATCGGCCCCGAGAAGTTGCCGCGCGTGGCGCGGACCATGGGCAACCTATTGGGCAAGGCCCAGCGTTACATCTCGGATGTCAAGGCTGAGGTCAATCGTTCTATGGATTTGGATGAACTCAAGAAAATGAAGGAAACGATGGAGGGTGCTGCCAGAGATGTCGAAAACTCTGTTCAAACCACCGCCATCGACTTCGAAAAACAGTGGGATGAGACCACGGCTAGTCTGGCCAACGATCCCAATACCCCTAGGTGGGAGCCGCCGCCGCCGGCCTACAAGCACCCTGGCAAAAAGTTTCGCTTGAAGCAAGCCGCTGTACCGCAGTGGTACAAAGCTCGTGCTGGTGTCAGAACCAAAACATTGTCCGGGGCTGCCAGAGTTGCCCGTTACCGCCCCACCAGATTAGGTTAATTTTCAAGTGTCCGATCCCACCCCAAAGCCCGAAGACGAATTGGCCGGCACAGAACAACCTTTTGTCACGCACTTAATGGAGTTGCGCGACAGATTGGTTCGCGCCATGGCAGCGATCGGTGTGGCGGCAGGTGTACTGGCACTCTTCCCTGGCCCTGGCGAACTTTACGATTTGTTGGCTGCGCCTTTGGTGTCGCATTTGCCTGCCGGCACCACCCTCATTGCCACGTCAGTTATTTCGCCTTTCATGGTGCCGCTCAAAATTTTAATGATGGCCGCTTTTTTATTGGCCTTGCCCGTGGTTTTGTACCAAGTCTGGGCCTTCATTGCGCCCGGTTTGTACACCCACGAAAAGCGCTTGGTCATGCCCTTGGTCATTTCCAGCACCTTGTTGTTTTTCATTGGCGTAGCGTTTTGTTATTTCTTTGTGTTTGGCCAAGTCTTTGCCTTTATTCAAAGCTTTGCGCCCAAAAGCATCACGGCGGCACCTGACATTGAGGCCTATCTAGGCTTTGTTCTCAACATGTTCTTGGCTTTTGGTCTGGCCTTTGAGGTGCCTATCGCTGTCGTGGTGTTGGCTCGTTTGGGCGTGGTCACCATCGAAAAACTCAAAGATTTCCGGGGCTATTTTGTGGTGCTGGCGTTTGTCATTGCGGCCATCGTCACGCCACCCGATGTGGTGTCCCAGTTGGCGCTGGCCATTCCCATGTGTTTGCTTTATGAGCTGGGCATCTGGGCGGCGCAAATTTTCATCAAGCACACCCAAGCGCCCAAAGAAGACGCCTCGGCTGAAGACGAAACGTCTAAATCTGCCTAAGGCCAATCAGGGCCTGATGGGGCGAGTGCCTGGTGTCACTCGAAGTTCCAAGTTTTTGCCGTTTCTCAAGACCAACAAACTGGCAACTTCACCAGGCTTGAGAGCCGCCACACTCGACAGCATCTCTGGCACATCGGTCACTCCCTGACCTGCCACTTGCATGATCAAGTCGCCAGGCTGAATGCCCGCTTTGGCTGCGGGGCTGTTTTGCAAAACACCATGAATCAAGACACCTTTGGGCAATGCGCCAGTGGTTTTGTCTTTGACAATGCCAAAACTCTCGGCCAACTCAGCATTGAGGGGCCTGGGTTCAACGCCAATCCAGCCCCGCGTTACTTTGCCGTCTTTAATGAGGGCCGCCATGATTTGGGTGGCCGTGGACACTGGTACCGCAAAGCCAATGCCCATGTTGCCCCCAGAGCGCGAATAAATGGCGGTGTTGATGCCCATCAACAAGCCGTTGGCATCAACCAATGCACCACCGGAATTGCCAGGGTTGATGGCGGCGTCGGTTTGGATGAAATTTTCAAAGGTGTTGATGCCCAATTGTTTGCGTCCCAAGGCGCTCACAATGCCTGAGGTGACAGTTTGGCCCACGCCAAACGGGTTGCCAATGGCCAAAACGGCATCGCCCACTTGCAAGGTTTCCATCTGACCTAAAACAATGACGGGCAGGTTGGGGAGGTCTATTTTGAGCAGGGCCAGGTCGGTGTCAGGATCGTTGCCAATGACCTTGGCCATGGCATTGCGGCCGTCGTGCAGGTTGACCTCAATGGCCTCCGCACCTTCAATGACATGATGGTTGGTCAGGATGTAGCCTTCGGGGCTGACAATGACGCCACTGCCCATGCCGCCGCTAGGTGAATCTTCTTCGGGGTCTTCAAAAAAACGAAACCAAGGGTCGGCACGGCGGGCCTTGGTCCGAGATTTTTGTTGCACTGTGATACTGACCACCGCTGGCGATGCCTTTTGCGCTGCTTGCCTGAAGCTGCCGCCAGGCGAGGCACCAGCATTGCCATCCAAGATGGCCTGCGTGAAAGAAACTTTTTGGGGGCTGTTGGTGCCCCGCAACCAATTGGGTTGAAGTGTGGCCACAACAAACCAAACGGCCAACAACACCGTCACGGTTTGGGAAAAAAGAATCCAGATTTTTTTCATGATTTCTATTGTGGCGTATTCAACCCAATGTTGCCCATTTCATCGCAGAAGCCGTTCGGATGGTTGACAATAGCATCATCTTCAAATGAGACGGCCATGACAGATTTCAAGACGCTGCTTCAGGCGTTCGACCAATTATTGCAACCCGAAAAGTTCAAAGACT
>CANKXC010000125.1 GCA_947487355.1 Comamonadaceae bacterium
CGACGCGTGGTCAAGGCTGTGCTCAATCAACGCGGCATCAAACAAGCCTTTATTTTTGTCAACAGCAAATTGGGCTGCGGCCGCTTAGCCCGTTCCTTAGAACGTGAAGGCCTCAAAACAGCGGCCCTGCACGGCGACAAATCTCAAGACGAGCGTTTGAAAGCCCTAGAAGCTTTTAAACAAGGCGAAGTCGATTTGTTGGTCTGCACCGATGTGGCCGCGCGTGGCCTCGACATCAAAGACGTGCCTGCGGTGTTTAACTTTGATGTGCCCTTCAATGCAGAAGACTACGTGCACCGCATTGGTCGCACGGGACGTGCTGGCGCTTCTGGCTTGGCCGTTACCTTGGTCTCGCCCTCCGACATGCGCTTGGTGTCTGACATCGAAAAACTCATTAAAAACAAACTCCAAGTGGAAGTGTTTCCCTTGGACGAAGACCGCTCACGCGACAATGCCAACGAGGGCAGGCGTGATGAAAGACGGGACGAAAGACGCGATGTCCGCCGCGAAGACAGGCGCCCCGAGCGCGGCTTTGAGCGTCGACGTGATGAAGAAGATCCGCGCGATCGGAGAAGCAGTTTCCGTCCTGCACAAGTTTCAAGAGACCCCTTCTTCGAAAAACCCTATGAGGCCCCCACGGCTGAGCAAGCCAGTGCGGCGTCTTGGGAAGCCAGTGCCAGAACTGTGCCCTCAAAGCCAGGGCTGTCTGCCAACATCAAGCCCAAGCGCAAAGTTGCAGCCTTGTTCAAAGCGGACGCATAAGTCCGTTTGCTAAACCCGACCAATTGTTGGGTGTGTTTTGATCGAGCATCAAAGCTTTACATTCCCCTGTCAAAATGACGGGATGAAATTCAAGCCCACTCACCTAACGCTCCTTGGGGTCGCCGTCTCATTGATCACGCCGTTGGCATGGTCGCAGACCACGCCACCGCCAACAGCACCCGTGCAAGACATGGGCCGCGTTGAAATCAAAAGTAACCGAGACAACGAAATGGAAGAGCGTCGGCAATCGACCGCCGCCAAAATTGTCATAGGTCGTGAAGAACTCGACAGGCAAGGTGACAGCACCTTGGGTGAGGTCTTAAAGCGTTTGCCAGGCGTCACTGTTCAAGGCGCACCCGGCAGAGGGGGCGGCATTCGCATGCGTGGTTTGGGTGGTGGCTACACCCAAATTTTGATGGACGGTCAGCGTGTTCCGCCTGGCTTTTCAATCGAATCCCTCACGCCCGACATGGTGGAGAAAGTTGAAATTCTGCGAGCCCCCACGGCAGAAACAGGCGCACGCGCCATTGCCGGCACCATCAACATTGTTTTGCGTGAAGGTGTGCGCGCCAACCCCGACGACCTGAAAGTGGGCAGCTCGTTTGAGCACGGCTACCGATCGGAAGGTTTGAACTGGATTCGCAACCTAAAGACCGAGCCCCTCATTGGCACGTTGACGGTCTCAGCCATGAATTCATGGCGTCCTGAAGACAACACTTCGGTCACGGAATCTGAGGTGGCGGCCAACGATTTGTTTCCCATGTTGGCGTCACAACGCGTTCGAAATACCCTAAGCGTGGGGCACCGACAGGGCATGAATGCCAATGCCCGCTTGATGTGGCGTGGTGAGCAGGGCAGGACCATGATCTTGATGCCCTTCATGGTTTATTCTGAAAACACAAATGTGGGTCAAATTAGTCTGACCGATGCCAAAACAATCAATGGCGTTTCTCAAGCAATGCTGTCAGACACAGCCAGTTCGACCAATAACAGCCGTTTTGTTTTAACGCGATTGAATGGACAGTGGAACCAACGCTTTTCGGCCGACTCACGTTTTGAATTCAAATTTGGCTTGGGTGAATCTCATTTCAATTCTCGATTCTCGCAAGTGGCTGGAAGCACTTCGGGTTTACTGAGCACGCTTCAAGAATCGCAAAGTTTCAAAGACCTTTCTCAGTCTTGGAATGGCAAATTGACTCAAGTTGTTGCCAAGAGCCATCAGCTTGTGAGTGGCATCGAACTCGAAGGCGTGCGACGCAACGAGGAGGCCAATGCAGAAGTGACAGACGATGCAGGCAACATTCGTGCGAGGACGCAGCGCTGGGCCATCTACACGCAAGATGAATGGAACATCAATCCCCAGTGGAGTGCGCACGCGGGTATTCGCTATGAGAGCATCTTGACAGAAGGTAACAACGAGGAAGGTCAGAAAAGCAACCAAAGCAATGTCCTAACCCCCTTGTTTCATGCGGTTTGGAAGCCCGTGCCGCAAAGCCGTGATCAGGTTCGCATGAGCTTGACTAAAAGTTACAAGACCCCTACCTTGAATGATTTGGTGGGCAAAACCTCGCTCTCTAGAGAGACCAACAGTCCAACCCGCACTGACCGCATCAGCAATCCAGGACTCAAGCCAGAATTGGCGGTGGGCATCGATCTGGCCGTTGAAAGGTATTTGTCGGGCGGTGGTGTTTTAAGCGCCAACATCTTTCGGCGCAACATCAGTGACCTGATTCGCAATGTCACTACAGAACGCTACGACACGCTATGGGCGCCTGGCCAACGCCGCTATGTTTCAAGCCCTACCAATGTGGGTGACGCCATCACCCAGGGCCTAGAGTTGGAGGCCAAGTTTGCATTGAATCAAGTATGGACGGATGCATTGCCCGTTGATGTTCGCAGCAACTTGAGTTTTTTCAACTCCAAGGTGTTGGATGTTCTGGGGCCCAATAATCGTTTAGACCAGCAACCCAAAATGACTGCCAACTTGGGTGCCGATTACCGCGTCAGAGCCGTGCCATTGTCTTTGGGTGGCAACGTGAACATCAACCCCGACTACACCACCCGCAGAAGCCTCCAGCAATGGAGTTATCAAGGTACAAAACGGGTGGTGGATGTGTATGGCGTTTGGAAGTTCAGCCCTGTATCTGCATTGCGTGTGTCAGTCAGCAACTTGGTCCCCCAAGATTACTTAACGGGCAGTACTTTCATTGGCAACGGTATCTCGGAAACGGTCAATAACACCACACGCAATTGGCAAAATGTTCAACTGCGTTTGGAATTGAAAATTTAATCAAGGAAAAATCATGGTCACCAAAAATTCTGCTTGGCATGACAGCATGTACAACAACCGTGAACTGGTGCCCAATTTTGCCGATCACTTTTCAGATTGGATCGATGGCTCCAAAGCAGCGCGCGCCAACTTGACCTGTCAGTTAGACATCGCCTACGGCAACGGCCCCAACGAAACTTTGGATATTTTCCCTGCCCAAAAAGCCAATGCCCCTGTGGTGGTTTTCATTCATGGCGGCTACTGGCGCAGCCTTGACAAGGCCGACCATTCCTTTGTGGCACCGCCCCTCCACGAAATGGGCGCCTGCGTGGTGGTAGTCAACTACGCTTTGTGCCCAGGAACGCCCAATGAACCCGTCACCATTCCAGACATTGCTGTTCAGATGACGCACGCATTGGCTTGGGTTTGGCAAAACATTGCCAAACATGGCGGGAATCCAAAAGATGTGGTGGTTGCAGGGCATTCAGCGGGTGGGCATTTGGCGGCCATGTTGTTGGCCTGTGATTGGAAGTCGGTTGACAAAACCATACCGGCTCATTGGATTCAAAAGGCTTTGTCAATTTCTGGTTTGTACGACCTGACGCCTCTGCGCAAAACACCGTTTCTTCAGGACTCATTGAAGCTCACGGCCAAGCACGCTCGAATGGCCAGTCCTGCTTTGTGGCCGCGTCCTAAAAAGGGTGTTTTGTACACCGTGGCGGGCGGCGATGAAAGTCCAGAATTTTTAAGGCACAACCGTTTGATTCATCAAACATGGGGACCCAAAACCGTGCCTGTCTGCGAGGCATTGCCGAGCTTGAATCATTTCAGCATTGTGACGGACCTGACAAAACAGGGCACTCGCTTGAATGCCCTGATGAAGCAACTCATTCAGGTTCAATCTTAGCGTCTTGCACCACTTTGCCCCAACGCGGTGCTTCTGTTTTGATGAGCGCTGCAAAGACTTCGGGTGTACCGCCGCCCATCTCGTTGCCCTGACTCAAGATCTTTTCTTTCACTTCAGGATCTTGTAGGGCTTTGTTCAGGGCTGCATTCAAGGTCTTGACCAATTCAGGTGAGATGCCCTTGGGGGCGATCAAGCCTTGCCAGTTCAAAACCTCAATGGCTGGAAAGCCTTGCTCTGCCATGGTGGGCAAATCGGGTAGCAAAGGCGAGCGGGTTTTGCTGGTAATGGCCAAGGCGCGCAGGCGGCCGCCCTTAATGGCTGGCATGGCGGAATACATTTGTTCAAACATCATCTGAACTTGTCCGCCCATGAGGTCGGTTGCACCAGCGGCACCGCTCTTGTAGGGCGCATGAATCAAGTCAATGCCTGCTGCATTTTCAAGCAGCGCACCGCTTAGGTGATGCGAGCCACCAATGCCACCTGAGGCATAACTTAGTTTGCCAGGATTGGCTTTGGCTGCAGCAACAATGTCCTTGACAGATTTGTAGGGTGAATCGTTTCGCACCATCAAAATGAGGGGACCCTTTTCAATCAGGCCAATTGGGACAACGTCGTTGGCAGGATCGAAGTTCAATTTTTTAAACAGTGCGTGGTTGACGGCCAAGGGCGCAAAATTGCCCATGCCAATGGTGTAGCCATCGGGTTTGGCGCGGGCAATCACTTCTGTGCCAATGTTGCCACCTGCACCGGCTTTGTTGTCAATGATGATGGGCTGACCCAAGATGGCACTCATGGCCTTGGCCACCTGGCGTGAACGCGAGTCTGCGTTGCCGCCCGCTGCATAGGGGCAAACCCATGT
>CANKXC010000126.1 GCA_947487355.1 Comamonadaceae bacterium
CTACGAAAAAGGCCATATCTGCCAAGGTTTACAGCACCGTCGCCGATGCCGTAATTCGATTGAAAGTCGAAGTCCCTGGTGGCGCATCGCTTGAAGTTGCAGGTACAGCTGTTGCCTCTGCAAACACTTGGACAACAGTGACTTGGGACTTCTCAGCTGCAGATCTGGGTGCCAATTACACAGTTCTGGCCATTACGCCCGACTCGACCCGAACGCTCAGTGGTGCCATTTACTACATTGACGAAATTTTTGTTGTTGACACACCTGCATCTGCAGCAGTGACCTTTGCTTCCGCGTTTAGCGGTGCGGCCAATACAACCGCACAAGGCGGTAAATTTGGTGGCTACAGCGGTAGCAGCGGCGATGGTTGGTACTGCGATCCAGGCACCTACAACTGTGGTGGCGGTCTGAATGACAATGCTGGTAAAGATCGTTTCTACTGGTACTACAACGCGCCAGCCAACACGACAGGCTTGTATTCAGGCATCTTCTTCATGGCACCCAACGTGACTGCTTTGACCGGCAACGTTGCTGGCTTGAATGTCAGCGGTAAGAGCAAATTCAATTTCACGTTTGGACAAAACGACGAGTGGTTTAACAACGCATCCCAGAGAAATTTTGGTGTGTTGCTCACGTTGTCAAATATCTACAGCGTTGGCGGAGGCACGAACAACTGCCGCATTGAATTGTGGCAAGTTGTTACGCCCACCGCTGCTGCCGATACAGCCTACAGCATTAATTTGAGTGACTTCTCTGTGCGTCAAGATTGCGGAACCAGCTTGAGTACCACCAATGCATTGGGCCAGCAGAGCGTAGCGCAAATTGACTTCAAAGCCAATGGTGGTGCCTCCAAGTTCACTGCTGTCAATGGTCGTCAAGAAGGTGCCAATACCACCAATGCTGTGAATGGCGTTTTCCCAACGACCTTGATTGTGAAAGGTCCTCTGACATTCCAGTAAGCACTTGAATGACGGCAGTGAAAGGGGTTGATCCCTTTTCACTGCCAGTTATGAGAAGAAAATTGGAAAATGAAAGTGATTTTGAAGAGACTTGATTTGTCTCTGCCTATCTCACATCAATTCTTTGATCGTGGTGATTGAGCACAATCATTTGAGCTGAGTCCATCAGCAAACCAACCTGGTCACCCATCTTAAATTCGATCTGCTGCTGACTGAGCTTAGCGATCAACATTTCTTGCTGCCAAGGCAAACGCACATACACAATGGTGGCGTCACCCAGTTGTTCGGTGAATTCAATGACGCCTTGTAAATTGCTCTGATTTTTGGCGCACAAACTGATGGCTTCTGGGCGGACGCCCAACTTTTTACCCTGCTTCAACAGTTCTAAGGGCAAGCCCAATTGTTCTGATGTGAGGCTGCACTGGGTGTCAAACTGAATTCGATCTTGTAAGTCGTCGACGCTGTATGGCAATAAGTTAATTTTGGGGGAGCCCAAAAATTGCGCGACAAAGGTGTTGGCCGGCTTGCGGTACAAATCCATTGGCGAGCCAACCTGTTCGATTCGTCCCTGATTGAAAACCGCAATTCGATTGCCCAGCGTCATGGCCTCAGTTTGGTCATGCGTGACGTAAATCATGGTGGTTTTAAGATCAGCGTGCAGCTTGGCAAGCTCAATGCGCATCTGCACACGAAGTGAAGCGTCCAAGTTTGACAGTGGCTCATCAAACAAAAATACTTTGGGTCTGCGCACAATGGCACGACCAATGGCCACGCGTTGACGCTGTCCACCAGAAAGTTGTTTGGGATAGCGCTTTAGCAAAGATGTCAGTTGCAAACGCTCAGCCGTGCTTTGAACCAACATGGCAGTTTCTGCTTTGGAAGTGCCCATCATGCGCAGACCAAAACCCATGTTTTCTTCTACGGTCATGTGCGGATACAGCGCATAACTTTGAAAGACCATGGCTGCTCCGCGCTCAGAAGGTCCTTTGTCACTGACGTCTTCACCACCAATAAAGATGCGCCCACTGGTCATTGTTTCCAGGCCTGCAATCATGCGCAACATGGTGGATTTTCCGCAGCCTGATGGTCCTACAAAAACCATGAACTCGCCGTCTTGGATTTCTAAATCCAAGCCGGGAATGACCACTGTTTCACCAAAGTGTTTGGTGACGCCTTTGAGTTCGATCGATGCCACGTTATGTCCCACTTAAAAAATTTTGATACCACAGGGCACTGTTCTTGAGCGTGCGTTTCTGTGTCTCAAAATCAACATGAATCAAGCCGAATCGTTTGGCATAACCACTCGCCCATTCGAAGTTGTCCATCAGGCTCCAAGCAAAGTAGGCGCCTACAGGCACGCCCTGCTGGATGGCTGCGTGAGTGGCTGCAATGTGATCGCGGATGTATGCCAAGCGCTGCGCATCATCAATCACGCCGTTGATCATTTGATCTTTAAATGCCGCACCGTTTTCTGTCACCCAAAGATTTTGAGGTTGGTAGTCGGTGTGCAAACGATAAAGCAATTCTGTCAGACCTTGTGGATAAACCTCCCACCCCATGTCGGTGACGGTATTGCCCGTACTGGCCACATCCCACGGATTGCCGCACGAAGAAAAATTGCGCGTGTAATAGTTCACACCCAAAAAGTCATTGCGTTGTGCAATGGTGTCCAAATCGCCCTGTTGCACTGGTGGTGCATCGGATCCCAAATGCTCAATCACATCTTGCGGATAGACGCCCTTGTACAACGCGTCCATGTACAGACGGAGAATCAAGCCGTCGTCTAACTTGGCCTTGGCGACATCTTTGGGATCGTCACTGGCAGGGTATATGGGTGAGAGATTTAACACAATGCCCATGGCGGTTGTAAGGCCCAAGCCGCGCATGGCTTTGAGCGCCATGCCGTGACTGAGCAGCAAGTGGTGGACCGCTTGCATGGCCTGTGTTCTAGACTGAATGCCAGGTGCAAAAATGCCTTGTTCATAGCCCAAGATGGCAATGACCCAAGGCTCGTTGTGCGTGCAAATACTTTGGACACGATGCCCAAAACGACGCGCCACCTCGGTGGCATAGCGAGTGAAATGATCGCAGATACCTCGGTTGGCCCAACCCCCTTGATCTTGCAAAGCCTGCGGTAAGTCCCAATGGTTCAGCGTTAGATGTAACGCAATGCCACGCTTTTCAAGTGCCGAGATCAGTTGATCGTAAAAAGCAAAACCCGCTTCATTCCATGCGCCTTGACCGTCAGGTTGAACACGTGGCCAGGACATTGAAAAGCGATAGGCATTGACACCGAGTTGGTTGATGAGTTCAACGTCTTCTGCCCATCGTGTGTAATGCTCGCAAGCGACATGGCCATTGCTTGCATCTGCAATTTTTCCATCGACGGTACAAAAGGTATCCCAAACGGAAGGGCCTTTGCCATCGCTGTCATGGGCACCCTCGATTTGAAAAGCAGAGGTGGCGACGCCCCACTTAAAGTCCTTGGGGAAATGGTCACGAGAGACGGTCATAGTGCTGATAGTGTGAGTCGTTGGTTTAGCCGCGCACTGCGCCTGAGGTCAGGCCTTCAATGAGTCGACGCGATGAAAAAATAAAAATGATCAATAAGGGAATTACAGCAATGGCCGAGCCAGCCATCAAAGCACCCCATTCAGTGTCTACTGGGCTTTGGACGCTTCGAAGCGCCAAGGGAAATGTGTACATCTCGGGTGATCGCATGACCACCAAAGGCCCGATAAAGTTATTCCAAGACGCAATGAATGCGATCAAACCAAGCGTGCCAAATGCAGGTCCCAGCAAAGGTACAACAACACTCCAGTAAATTCTGAATTCACCGCAGTTGTCCATGCGCGCAGCTTCAATCAACTCTTTTGGAATGGCAGAAGAGATGTATTGACGCATTAAGAAAATTCCCATGGCAGGAGCGGCACCTGGCAAATAAAGTGCTCTGGGTTGGTCGATCCAGTTGAGGGCATCCATGATCAAGAAGGTAGGAATCATGCCCAGAAAAGATGGCACCAACATCGTGCCCATGACCAATCCAAACAACAGGTTTTTGTAACGGAACTCATAGACTGCAAACGCAAAACCAGCCATCGAACAAAACAGCAAAGTCAGCCCTGTTCCCATCAAACCCACATACAGCGACCATCCCAAATTTTTCCAAAATGGAATTTTGCCCATGAGAATTTTCATGTTCTCAAAAAAGTGATCACCAAAAAACATGGGGGGAGGAACACTGAAAATTTCTGCTCTGGGTTGTGTGGCAAACACAAACATGAAATAGAACGGACCCAGCATCAAAAGTGCGCCAAGGATGATGAAAATCCATCCCATGACACCCAAAGTAGATTTGGCCTCTGACATGGCTTGACTCATGCTTGCCCTTCCTTGCTTTTGAAGGCTTTGTTGGTCACCAATGTCATGATCAAAATGATGACAAACAGCATCCAAGAGATGGCACTTGCCAAGCCAAAGTCGTTGAAGTCAAACGCGGTGCGGTACATGTACATGGCGGTGGTCATTCCGGCATATTCTGGGCCACCCTTACCGCCCGTCAAAATGAAAGGTTCTTCAAAAAGTTGCAGGCCGCCGATCACTGTCAAAGTCACCCCAAAGAACATCATGGGCTTGAGTTGAGGCAGCGTGATGAAGAAGAATTTCTGCCAGCTTTTTGCGCCATCCATGCTGGCTGCTTCATACAAATCTCTTGGAATACTTTGCATGGCAGCAACATACAAGATGACATTGAATCCTAGGTAGCGCCAAAACACCACTGCAGAAACAACAGGCTTGATAGCCTCTGGACTGCCCA
>CANKXC010000127.1 GCA_947487355.1 Comamonadaceae bacterium
TCAAAATGATTCAATGCATTGATCTATAAAGAAAAAAGAGACTTGTCCACAGAACAAGCCTCTCCTTATCTACTACTACTATGTATTAATCTATATAAAAGAAGAATACAAAGACAAACTCAGAATTCAAATTAAATTGCTTTTCTGAACGCATCCATGCAGTTTTGCCACTGCACCATGACAGCAGCTAAGTGTTTTTCTTTCACATGACCAAAACCTTTGACTTGTTCAGTCACGTTGGCCATTTTGACGGCCAAGGCAAGGTTCTCTGATTTCAAAGACACCAATAATTCATCGATGGCATCCTTGTACTCCTGAATCAGCGCACGTTCAGTCTGCCTTTCTTCGGTGCGACCAAAAATATCCAAGGCAGTACCCCGTAGAAATTTAAATTGAGCCAAAACTTTGAAAGCCAGCAACATGTGGGGGCTCATTTTTTGTTTAATGAACTGGCCCTTCTCATTGCGTTTAGCAATAAGGGGTGGGGCTAGGTGGTAGAAAACCTTGAAATCGCCCTCAAACTGGCTTTTAACGCGTTCTAGGAACTGTTTATTGGTGTGCAAGCGGGCTACTTCGTATTCATCTTTGTAAGCCATTAATTTGAACAATTGACGAGCCACTGTTTCTGTCAGCAAATAAGAACCTAAAGTGCTTTCTTTCGCTTTAACTTTCAAGACAAAGGTTTCGTACTGTTTGGCATAAGCAGAGTTTTGATACGCTGTTAAAAATTCAATGCGTGTGGCGATTAAATCTTCTAAACGATCACGCTTTTTAAACGAAATAATTTGCAGCGGTTTTAACAGCGCTTGAACTGCCGGCAATTGATGCGCCGCATGACGCCCCCATTCAAAGGCTGTTAAATTTTGAGCAACTGCCACTTCGTTCAATTCGATGGCACGCTTCAAAGCATCAAGACTCAAGGGAACCCAGCCCTTTTGCCAGGCATAACCTAAAAGCATGGGGTTGATGTAAATCGTATCGCCCATCAATTGCGCTGATAGATGATCGGCATCAAAGGAGGCCAAACCATGAAGTCCAACGGTAGAAGCAATGTCAGCCGCACAACTGTCAGCTGGGTTTTCCCATTGTGTATTTTTAACAAACTCAGCGGTGGGTGAACTGTGAGAATTCAAAGCAACGCGGGTTCTGCCTTCCATCATGCGCGATAACGTTTCTTTACCAGCGGTCACTATGGGATCACAGCCCAAAATTAAATCAGCAGCTGCCATGCTTACACGTGTGGTTTGAATGTCATCTTGGTGTTTTGCCAATAAAACATGACTCCAAGTTGCACCGCCCTTTTGCGCCAAACCAGCAGAATCTTGCGTGACGATGCCAAGACCGTCTAAGTGCGCGGCCATACCCAAAAGTTGACCAATGGTGATCACACCCGTGCCACCAACACCTGCAACGACAACGCCATAGGGCTGATGCGCATTGCCTAAATTGGGCACCACTGGCATAGGCAAAGCGGGCAGAGTCTCCCAACTGAACTTCTGCTCTTTGGATTTCTTCTTAAGTTGACCGCCTTCGATGCTGATGAAACTGGGACAAAAACCTTTGAGGCAACTGGTGTCTTTATTGCAGGTATTTTGATTGATGGCTCGTTTTCTACCAAATTCAGTTTCAAGCGGTTCAACCGACAAACAGTTGGACTGAACGCCACAATCGCCACAGCCTTCACACACCAACTCATTGATCATCACGCGAACGGCCGGATCAACCATGGTGCCGCGCTTGCGGCGACGGCGCTTTTCAGTAGCGCATGTTTGGTCATAAATAATGACAGTACAACCTTTTACTTCGCGCAGCTCACGCTGAATGGCATCGAGTTCATCACGATGATGGACCAACACACCTTCAGCCAAAGCAACGCCGTCGTACTTTTCGGGTTCATCTGTGACCACTTTGATTACGATGGCACCTTCTGCACGCATGCTTTGTGCAATTTGAACAACACTGTGCCCTTCAGCGCGTTCTCCGACACGCTGACCACCCGTCATGGCAACCGCATCGTTGTACAAAATTTTGTAGGTGATGTTGACGCCAGCAGCAATACTTTGGCGGATAGCCAAGATGCCGCTGTGAAAATAAGTGCCATCGCCAATGTTGGCAAAAACATGGTTTTCGTTGCTAAAATGCTGCTGGCCAATCCACGGCGTTCCCTCTCCGCCCATTTGCGTAAAGCCAACGGTGCTGCGGTCCATCCACACGCTCATAAAGTGGCAGCCAATGCCCGCCATTGCACGCGAGCCTTCTGGCACTTTTGTGCTGGTGTTGTGGGGACAACCAGAGCAGAACCAAGGCATGCGGTCTGCCGATGGATTGAGAACCAAACTGTTTTGTGCGCGCTCCTTGGCGTCGATGGTCTCCAGCAGCGCATCAATGCGTGCCAACACATCAGAGGGTAAATCAAGTTTTTTGAGTCGCCGGGCCAGAGCCTTGGCAATCAAGGTGGGCGTGAGGTCGGCATTGGCGCGCAGCAGTCGATGCGCCATAGGATTGGGTACAGACCACTCGCCGCCGGAGTCATCGCCTTCGAGCTCATCAAACTTACCCACAATGCGCGGGCGCTGTGAATCGGGCCAGTTGTAAAGTTCTTCCTTCAGTTGGTATTCAATGATTTGGCGTTTTTCTTCAACTACCAAAATTTCTTTCAGGCCCTTGGCAAACTCACGCGTGCTTTGCGCCTCTAGTGGCCAAACAACTGCAACCTTGTGAACCCGAATGCCTAAGCGTTGGCAGGTATCGGTGTCTAAACCCAGATCTACCAAAGCTTGTCTTGTGTCGTTGTAGGCCTTGCCACTGGCCATGATGCCGTAGCGGTCGTTAGGGCCTTCGATGACGTTGTGGTTCAAACGATTGGCGCGAATGTAGGCCAGGGCGGCATACCATTTGTAGTCAAACAAGCGGGCCTCTTGATCAAGGGCCGCGTCAGGCCACCTGATGTGAACGCCGCCAGGAGGCATTTCAAACTCAGGCAAAACAATCTTGACCCGATCGGCGTTGATGTCGGCCGTAGCGCTCGACTCAACAATTTCTTGAATGGTTTTCATGCCAGACCAGACGCCGGCAAAACGGCTTAGCGCAATGGCGTGAACGCCCAAATCCAACACGTCCTGAACAGAAGCAGGAAAGAACACTGGCAGGCCACAGGCCTTGAAAATATGATCACTCTGGTGTGCTGCAGTCGAGCTTTTGGCAATGTGATCGTCACCAGCGACGGCCAAGACGCCGCCCCACGCCGTGGTGCCTGCCATGTTGGCGTGTTTGAACACGTCGGAGCAACGGTCCACACCAGGGCCCTTGCCATACCAAATGCCAAAAACGCCATCTAGTTTTTGGCTGCCCGGTGGCGCAAACCCCAACTGTTGCGTGCCCCACAATGCTGTGGCTGCGAGCTCTTCGTTGACGCCAGGTTGAAAAACGATGTTGTGCTTTTCAAGGTGAGACTTGGCTTTCCACAAAGCCTGGTCATAACCACCCAGAGGCGAGCCGCGATAGCCGCTGATCAAGGCGCCCGTTCGTTTACCAGCCAAGGCATCGCGCTCTTGTTGCAGCATTGGCAAGCGAACCAGGGCTTGAACGCCGCTCATGAAGGCCCGACCCGTTTTCAGGCTGTATTTGTCGTCAAGGGTGACATTGGCCAGTGCTTGGCGCAAATGTTCAGGCAAGGGAGCGTTCATAATGTGCCACTTTCAAAAGCTTGTAAGCGCAGTGTAGATCGACACGGCTTATCGTGGAAGCAAAACCCATGCTGCCATATCTTGTTTGAGACGGCCGGCCAATTCGCCGGCTGCGTCGCCAGAGCCTACAAAATAGTCGGCACGCACGGCGCCTACGATGGCGCTGCCAGTATCTTGCGCAAAAACCAGCCTATTTAAAGGGGTTTGAGGCCCGCCGCTGTAAAGCCAGACGGCAGAACCGAACGGAATACTGCCAGGATCGACCGCAATGGACCGCCCAGGCGTTAAGGGAACGCCCATCGCGCCCTTCGGGCCCAAAAGTGCCTCGGTGCCCAGCAGGGGCTCTTCTTTGAAGAAAATGAAGCGCGGGTTGCGCCACATGAGTTCATTGGTTCTGCGCGGATTTTGAGCAAGCCAAGCTTTGATGCCCGGCCAGGTGGCATCTTTGGTGAGGTTTTGATCAAGCAGCCACCGGCCAATGCTTTGATAAGGGTGTTCGTTGGTGCCGGCGAAGGCCAATCGGATTTGGGTGCGCCGGCCATCGCGCTCAGTGAGCCACAAGCGTCCCGATCCCTGAATGTGAAGCACCATGGCATCTACGGGGCTGGCAATGTAGGCGATTTCTTTGCCCTTGAGGGCGGCTTGGGCTGCGGGCAATTTGGCAATCTCTTCTCTGCTAAACCAAGGAGAGCGTGCTTTTAAATTGGCGGGAACGCCATACAAAGGCACTTCAAAGCCAGGCCTTGGCGTTCGAGAGGCTTCAAAAACAGGCTCGTAATAAGCCGTCAAGAGCCCATTGGCAGGCGCGGCGGCGGCATTCAAATGCTTAACGCGAAAGGGTTGAAAGTTTTCCATCACCCAGGCCTTTTGCAATGCGGAAGGCTGTCCGTCCAAGCGCCTGACATCAGCACAAAGGCGTTGTGTGTTGGGTAAGTTTCGGGCACAGTTTTGTCGCCAAGCGACCCACGCTTCGTTGAAATTGTCGGCGTTAAAGCCAGGAAGGTCAGACCAGCTGGCCAACAACCAGCGACTTTTGGCCTTGATTAAAACGGTGGGCGCATTTTCAAGGGC
>CANKXC010000128.1 GCA_947487355.1 Comamonadaceae bacterium
TGGTGAATGAATTCAGAGACTACGCGAGGCTCCCATCGGCAGAACTCAACCCCTTAGACTTGAATGCCTTGATTCAGGATGTGATGGTGTTGTATGCGCAGGAACCCACAGAGACAGCCACGCGCGCGCAGGTTCTGACCGACCTAGACCCCACTGTGCCCTTGATTGAGGGGGATGCCCAACAACTTCGACAGGTGGTTCATAACCTGATTCAAAATGCCCAAGACGCCAGCGCGCCTCAATCCAAGGTGATGTTGACCACCCGATGGAGCCCGGCAAGAAAACGCGTGAAGTTGACCGTTTCGGACGAAGGCCCTGGATTTGCGCCCAATATTTTGCAGCGAGCCTTTGAACCCTACGTCACGACCAAGGCCAAAGGCACTGGATTGGGGCTGGCGGTGGTCAAGAAAATTGCCGATGAACATGGTGCCCGTTTGGACATTGCAAACCTTGTTGAAGAGGGGGTGGTCAAAGGTGCTCAAGTGTCGTTATCATTCAGTGTCGAGAAGTTGGCGCAGGTCTAAAGTCGAAGCCAGCTTTTTGTGAGGCAAATGAAGTTCCATTCAATGAGCACATCAGATGCCATTCGGGGAAAATTTAGAGGCAACTTAGAGCAACATGGCAAACATTTTGGTGGTGGATGACGAGCTGGGAATTCGCGATTTGCTCTCGGAAATCCTAAACGACGAAGGTCATACGGTTGAGTTGGCCGAAAATGCTGCGCAGGCTCGCGAAGCGCGTCAGCGCATGCGACCCGACTTGGTGTTGCTAGACATTTGGATGCCCGACACCGATGGCGTGACTTTGCTCAAAGAATGGTCTACGGGTGGCTTGCTCAATATGCCCGTCATCATGATGAGTGGCCATGCCACCATCGACACTGCGGTTGACGCCATTCGCATTGGCGCGCAGGCCTTTTTAGAAAAACCCATCACCCTGCAAAAACTGCTTAAAACGGTAGAGCAGGGGCTAGCGCGTGAACAAGTTCGGCAGGCCGCGGCTGCTTACCAAGCGGCGCAATCTGCACCAGGACATGCCGCAACAGTACAGCCCAGTGCTTTGGTCGCTGTAGACACTACACCGCAGGTGTCTCAAACATTTGACCTCGACTTGCCCTTGCGCGATGCGCGTGATGCTTTCGAAAAAGCCTACTTCGAGTTTCACCTCACCAATGAGGGGGGTTCCATGACCCGCGTGGCAGACAAAACAGGTTTAGAGCGAACACACCTCTACCGCAAACTTAAGCAATTGGGTGTTGACCTTACCAAAGGCAAGCGCAACGGTGCTTGAGGGCGCACCCCTTTTCATCTTGCATTTTTGCAACTCAAGACGCTCTTTTCACCATTCGTCGCAAACCGCGTGCAATGGACAATTTAAGTTTTTACATTAGGCCCATTCCAAACAGCGAGGCCTTATGACCACTTCTAACCCCACCCCTCCCACCACATTTGTAGCCCTTTGGCGAGAATTCAAAGGCGTCGTCAATGCCTATGCCAAATGGTTGGTGAGCATCAGCTGGAAGCTGTTTGCAGCAATTTCATTTGTGCTGCTGATGGCGGGTGGCATGATCGATTTGCCGCAACTTGCGTTTTTGATTGTTCTGACTTCAATTGTGATCAAGGCCAGTTTCAAGCAACAAATTCAAGCCGAAGAAAAAGCCACTGCCGCCACCTACTTGGCCGAAGCCGAGCAACTCAAGCGCCAATTGGTCGAGGCCCGCATGGCCGCCATGCAAGCGCAAGTGGAGCCGCATTTCTTGTTCAATACATTGGCTTCGATCGATCATTTGATTGAAACCGATCCTGCACGCGCCAGTCTGATGCAAAAGAGTTTGATTGCATTGCTGCGCGCGACCTTGCCAGCCATTCGCGAGACCACCGCCAACACAGTGAATTATTTGGGTCAAGAACTGGCCATCATTCGGCCTTACTTGGACATTCAGAAAATGCGCATGGAAGATCGCTTAGATATTTTGTGGGACATTCCTGAAGGTTTAAAGTCTGCCGAAATGCCCAGCATGATGGTGCTCAGCTTGATTGAGAATTCATTCAAGCATGGTTTAGAACCCAAAGCCGAAGGCGGTAAATTGGTGCTTCGCGCAGAAGTCGTGCACGGCAAGTTGTTGATCACTGTCAAAGACTCAGGTGTGGGTTATTTCCCTGCAGGTGCAAGCAGCAACCCAGAACAAGCAAGCGGCTTTGGCTTGAAAAATATCAAAGACAGATTGAGCCTCATTTATGGCGATCAAGCCACCTTCAGCATCAGAGCCTTAGAAGCTTTTGAAGGCTCAGGCACCTTGGCGCAAATTTCGGTCCCATACAAAGTTGCGCCCTTTGATGTGACGCAAAGCGTCTAAGCCTTTTGCTTATGAACAGCTTGCCAGCTAAAGCACCCAGGGCCGTCATTGCAGACGATGAGCGTCTGATGCGCGATCAACTTCGCACTAGGTTGAACCAAGTGTGGCCAGAACTTGAAATTGTGGCCGAAGCCAAAAATGGCTTGGAAGCGGTTCAAGCAGTTAAGGATCATCAACCCGATGTGATTTTTTTAGACATCAGAATGCCGGGCTTGACGGGGGTGGAGGCCGCCAAAGAAATTGCACAACTCGATTTGGGTGATGACGCCTTGCTGCCCGAAATGGTTTTTATCACGGCCTATGACCAATATGCCATGGAGGCTTTTGAGCATGGTGTGCTTGACTATGTGCTTAAACCGGCTGAGACCGAGCGATTGCGCGCCACCGTTGCGCGTCTCAACAAACGATTGATCCAGCGTGAAAGTGCAGATCCTCAAACCGAAGATTTTGCAATAGGAGACGCGCCAAGCCCTTCTGTTCAGCAATGGCTGCATGCTTTGTCGACCAAGATGTCGGGGCATGTACCTCAATATTTAACTTGGCTTCAGGCCTCTGTGGGGCAAAACATTCAAATGGTGTCGGTGGATGAGGTGCTTTATTGCGTGAGCGATGAAAAGTACACACGCATTCAAACTTTGAAGCAAGAGTTTTTGATTCGCAAACCCATCAAAGAGTTGGTGGAGAATTTAGATCCCCAAATATTTTGGCAAATTCACCGCAGCACATTGGTCAACGTCAAAGCCATTGCGGGTGTTCAGCGCGATGAGCGGGGGCGGCAAGAAGTTTTAATCAAAGGCCGTGCCGAAAAACTGTCGGTCAGTCGCAGTTCTGCGACCTTGTTTCGCGCCATGTAACCCGTTGACAGACTCTACCGAGTTGCTGCTGTCAATTTTAGATGTTGGGTTTTATCGTTTGGCAATTTAACCAGCTGACCTTGAAAGTACAGGTTCAATTGCGCGAGATTGGTGCTGTACACGGCGAAGGGTGCTGGGCCATAAATACTACGCTCTTTGCCTGCCTCTAACTCCAAGGTGGCAACACGTTGCTCGGCATCTTTGATGCACACCACCACATTTTGCTGCGCCACCATGTGCACATACTCGGCAGATTTGCGAGGCGATGTGGGCTGAATTTCCAAAGCGGTGGTCTGCCAGTCGCAATTTGTTTTGGACCCCGACAAATTGGAAGCAGCTGGCGCTAGGAGCGGGCTTTCTGCTTTAGGGGCAATTACTTTGGGTGTGTCTGGAATGGCCTCAGATGGAGAAGAGGTGGGCGGCGAAGATGATGGCAAAGATGGCGTTGTGCCTGAAGGGACAAGGCTTGGCGTTTGTGCAGGCTGAGCGGCCGTGTTGATTGGGATGGCCGGCTCTGAAGACTTCTCGACATAAATGCCCAGTACGCCAAGTCCAATGAGCAAAAATAACAGTGGCCAAAAAAAGTTTTGCGAGGAGAGTGAAGTCGAAGGACGTGGTAGACGTGCCTTATTTTCCTTGCGTTCCTTCAGTTCCTTGCGTTCCTTGTGCAGTGTTGGCTTAGCGATTGGCCGCACCATTTCGGATGGCTTAGATTCAGGTTCAGGTTCAGGTTCAGGCTTAGGTAAATCGTGTCCCAACGCATGAAGCAATTTTTTACCTGACGCGAACTTGATATCAGGGTTGTAAAAAGCTGAATCGCCGCCGTTTTCAAGTTGCACAACTTGTGCCGGAGATAAAATATGTTTACGCGCTAACGTGGCAGTATCCAACCCGGCTTTTTGGCGAAGGTCTTTCAGGAGAGCGCCTTGCTCTGCGGTCCACACGGGTGGGCTCATGGGGCTCCAAGGGGTGAGGCTGCGTTGTTTGAACTCCTTAAATTCTAGTGTTTTATGGGCAAATCAGCAATTGAGCCGAAGTTCGCATTAAACAGGGGACATACCGCCCATTTTGACCTCGCCCTTAATTTTGGGCGGAATTATAGTTATTGAAATTCTGCGATTGAGCGGATTGGTTGGATCTTGTGCCATCGAGGGCACGCTGTCGCCATAGCCAATGACCTGTGCAATGCGATCGACTGGCACTTTTTCGGCAATCAATTCACGACGGGCAGAGTTGGCCCGTTCGGCTGACAGTTCCCAGTTGCTGTAGCCGTTGGCACCGCCAGCGTAGGGCTCTGAATCGGTATAGCCTTCAATTTTTAATTTGTGGGTAGGACACTTGTTGGCCACAGAGGCAATTTTTTGGAATTGTTTTTTGGCAAATTCCGACATGATGGTGCCACCTCTTTGGAACAAAGGTTCACCTGCGTCTTTCAATGTAATTCGCAAGCCCTCTGAAGAGTAATCAATGTCAAAGGGCATCTTTCCTGATTGAATGCCAGCGTCGCCATCAATCATGGCCTTCAGTTCGTTGGCAACGG
>CANKXC010000129.1 GCA_947487355.1 Comamonadaceae bacterium
CAAGCCCAAACCTTGATGGACGTTCACCGCCTAAGGGTTCTGAGCGTGCCTTATGGCGTCCTCAAAGTCGATGCTGCACCCGGCGTTATCGTGATTAGTTTCAAGCCTAATCCACCCATTGAACCCATGCGAATCATTGAGCTGATTCAAAAGAACAGGCACATTCAATTGGCTGGCAACGACAAGTTACGCATTGAGCGTGAACTGCCCGACCCCAAAGCACGCGCACAAATGGTGCGCGACATTTTGCGGTCACTGGGGCAACCCAAAATTGAGAAAGTGGACGCATAAGAAATGAGCAAGCTCAATACATTTGATGGCATGACCCTCAAGGGTTTCGCACCCCCATTGCAACTCAGTCATTTCAAGTTGATTGCATTTGACATGGACTCCACGCTCATCAATATTGAATGTGTGGACGAAATTGCCGATGCAGCAGGTCGCAAAGCTGAAGTGGCCGCCATTACCGAAGCAGCCATGCGCGGTGAAATTACCGACTACAAAGACAGCTTGCGCAGACGTGTTGCTTTGCTCAAAGGCGTCACGGTGGCGCACATGGAAGAAGTCCTGCACAACAGACTGCAGCTGAACCCTGGCGCAGAGACATTGGTCAAAGCCTGTCAAGCAGCAGGCATGAAAGTACTCTTGGTTTCGGGTGGGTTTACGTTTTTCACAGACCACGTGCGAGATCGCTTGAACATCAACTGGACCCGCTCCAATGTTTTAGAAGTGGTCAATGGTGAGTTAACCGGTCGCATGGTGGACCAAGACTGGGGTGACATTTGCGATGGTGAGGAAAAACGCAAGATGTTGCTACAAACCTGTGCGCAGATGGGCATAGAACCTTCTCAAGCCATTGCCATGGGCGACGGCGCCAACGACTTGCCCATGATGAGCGTGGCTGGTTTGTCTGTGGCCTATCACGCCAAACCCAAAGTTCGCGAGCAGGCCATGGTGGCCATTGAAGCAGGTGGACTGGATCGTTTGTTGGAAGTGCTTCAATAAAAGGCCTGCCTTCAAGGTCTCTTACCTCAGACCCAATTCATTCAGCTTGTTCGCTGAACCTGTGGCACCCCCGCTTCAACCACAAACTTGGCCAGCGTTTCTATTTTGGTTTGCGTTTGGCGAACATCGTCCACCACCCTTAATTCCGTCCTAATTTGTTTGGGAGTGAACTCCACCACGCCATAGCCTTTTCGCTCACTGTCGGCAAAAATGAAGTGTGGATTTTCGGCCAAGCGCGCAGGCAACTTTGAATTGCCAGCTGAACGCGCTGTAATTGCAGCACCACAAAACTCCACCCCAATCTTAGCGCTGTCGTCTTTGTAGGCGTCTGCCATGACATGACCCACCCAGTTTTCATGCACGTCACCACCAATGAGCACTGGATTTTTAAGTCCATTGTTTTGCATCGATTGGGTCATTTTTTGACGTGCGGCGGAATAACCATCCCAACCATCGTTCCACAAGGTATAGCCTTCTCCAACTTTAAAATCGCGTCGCCCAAAAATAGTTTGTTGTGCAAGGACGTTCCAAGGTCGCTTGTCTTTTTGAGCATTCGCAAAAGCTTGGTCTAACCACTGAGATTGCTCAACACCTAACAAACTTCGTTTGGGATTGAACCAATCTTCACATTGATCTGGATTGACAAATCCAGAGCCATATGTTCCCAATTTGTTGCAGACCTGTCGATCACGATATTGACGATCGTCCAACAAATAAAGGTTGGCCAACTGACCATAAGCCACTTGGCCATAAATTCTGAGCTCTGCGCCTTGCGCCAAACCATCCATTGACCTGGTTAATGCGCTGGCTCTGATGGGCATGTGCTCATAGAAGGCTTGATAGGCACTAGCCCGTTGGGCTGCAAAGTTAAAAGTGATGTTGCCGCTTTGCCCGCGCTCTAATCCCGCATAGTCATTAGACACTTCATGGTCGTCCCAAGTGACCAACCAAGGGCACTGCGCATGCATGGCCTGCAAACCCTTTTCACTTTTGTTGAGGGCGTAGCGATCACGGTAATCGTCTAGGCTTTTTACCCATCCGCCGGTTGGCAATCGAACGGCATTGGCCGCACCTGCATATTCATAGATGTAGTCACCCAAGAACAAAACCAAGTCGAGATTTTCTTGACACATGTGATCGTAGGCACTGAAATAGCCATGCTCCCAGCGCTGGCACGAGGCATACGCTACTCGCAGTTTTGCCACCATGGCCTCGGGGTGCGGCAAGGTCCGTGTGCGCCCTGTTGTGCTTTGCGCATCACCAAATTGAAAACGGTAGAAATACCAACGATCACTTTGTAAGCCGTCTAGTTCCAGGTGCACGGAATGCGCCAGTGCCGACAACGCCACCACTTGCCCTGCACGGCGATTGACTTTGAAACTCTCATCGTCAGCCACTTCCCATTTGACAGTGACATCCGTAGACGCAAACTGCAAGTTGCCACTGCCTGCTTCTGGCATAAGGCGGGTCCAAAGAACCACTGAATGGTGATTGGGCGCGCCACTGGCCACACCCAAAGAAAACGGATTGTGTTTGAGTGTTGATTGGGCGGATGACAATGCATAACTGAGCGGTGCGACAGCCGCTACAGTCCACTTAAGCAGGTCCCGCCTAGAAGCTTGAGACTTTGGCGTTTTAAGTTGCAAGTTGCAGCTTTTAAAACTCACATTAACCAAGCTTTAAGCAAAGCATTGAATTGCGCTGGCTTAGAACTCATCACCCAGTGCCCTGTATCAAACCCTTCTACGCGCGAACCTGGATAGGCCGAAATTTTTTCAAGCCAACGATCAGAGTGGAACATGAAAGGTTTGCGCTTGCCATAGATATAAAGCATGGGTCTTGCTGTTGGCAAAACTTTGAGTGCGTTGCACGCAAGGCCTAGGCCTTCAAGCGTTCCCATCCATTTCATTGCGTAGGGCACATTCATGCCTACGTGCATGTCTGCAATGGGGCTGGGGCACCTAAGCGTTTTGGCCATGTAGCGCGTCATTCGGTTGGCCAATGCTTGGCCGAAAGATCCAAAAATATTGGCAATTTGCCACGCAATGGCCAACCAAATTTGGTAGCTGAATACAGCCCATTTGGCTTTGGCACTCAATGAGGCATTGAGCGCCCTAGAATTGTGATCGCCCACATCGACAGCCACCATTCGGCTGACGCGATGGGGATGAGTGGCTGCGTATTCGTAGCCAAAAATACAGCCCCAATCGTGCAACACCAGGGTCACTGATTTTTGAGGACTCACTTGTTCAATGACTTCGTGAATGAAGGCCACCATCTCAAGCAAGGACTTGGGTTTTAAAGGGACCTTTGGATCGAAGGCTGGCAAGGTCAACCGAACACACCTGTGCGTGTCTTTTAATGCAGTGACCGTGTCGTTCCATAAGGCCAGTGTGTCGGGCCAACCATGCAACATGACCAGCGTTTCGGGGCCATCTCCTTCAATGTGGATGTCAACGCCTTGAATGTTCATGGTGCTGAATGGAGGGTTCACGACGAGGCTGACGAGGATGCATCCATGGCTTGCTTCAAACGGCTCACGCCTTCAAGTATTTTGTCTTCACCCACTGTGGCAAAGCTAAAGCGCAAGGTGCTGTTGTCTGGGTTCTGGCAGTAGAAAGGTGCGCCTGGTACAAAGGCCACGCCTTTGTCGATGGCCATCTTGGCAAAGGCATTGCCATCCTTCACTTTTCCGCCTGCGCCAGTAAGGCTGGCCCACACAAATAAGCCACCTTGCGGTTGAACAAATGAAATGGCATCGCCCAAATCTTGGCGGAGTGCATCGCACATGGTTTGGGCTCGCACCGCATAGACCTGACGGACATTGTCTAAGGTGGCGGGCATACGACCCGCCTTCAAGTATTGGGCTGCAGTGGCTTGCGCAAACGTACTAGTGTGCGCATCGCTGAATTGTTTGCACATCACAGCACGGCTTAAGAGTTCTGGCGGTGCAATCATCCAGCCTACTCGCAAGCCGGGACTGAGGACCTTGGACAATGAGCCACAGTGCACCAACCAATCGCGGCTGCCAGGCACTTGTGCGCTAAGAGCCAGCAAACTGGGCGGTGGTGCATCTTTAAAATACAGATCGCCGTAGGGGTCGTCTTCCACTACCAATGTTTGGTACTTAAAGGCCAACTCTAGTATTTTTTTGCGACGCTCTAAGCTGAGCAATGCGCCGGTAGGGTTGCCAAACGTGGGTATGACATACACAAACTTGGGCTTGTGTTCTGCAATGAGATTTTCAAGCGCCTGCGTATCAACACCGTTGCCATCGACTGGGGCAGAAATAAGTTGTGCGCCATACAGCCTAAAGCACTGAATGGTGGCCAAAAACGTAGGGCCTTCCACAATGACTTTGTCACCAGGGCTGATCATGGTTTTGCCAATGAGGTCTAGCGCTTGTTGGCTACCCGTAGTCACAATGAGTTGCTCAGGTGCAATACCTTCTACGCCCTTTTGTTCCATAAAGTGGGCCAATTGCTCGCGCAGAGGCCCATAGCCCTCTGTTGCACCGTACTGAAGCGCTGCGCCAGGCTCTTGTGACAAGGCCAAAGAGGCGGCCTCACGGATACCTTCCACATCGAACATGGCGCTGTCGGGAAAGCCACCGGCAAAGCTAATAATGCCAGGCTTGCCCAGAAGTTTGAACAACTCCCGAATGGCGGAGGTCTCGACATTGTTCAAACGATCGGCAAATTGCAAGGACATGGTGTATCTTCCACAAAACTCATTAATTC
>CANKXC010000130.1 GCA_947487355.1 Comamonadaceae bacterium
GGCTTTCCTTTTGTCAGTCACATCCCCATTAAGTTGGTTTCGCATCCAACAGATACCAGCCAAGATTTGTTGTTAGGCCACGTTGCCAAAGGCAATCCACATGCTGCTTTTTTGACTCAAAGGCCCAATGTCTTGTTAACTTTCATGGGCCCGCAAGCGTACATGTCGCCTGCCGTTTATCCCGATCTCATTCGGGTGCCCACGTGGAGTTATTTGGCTGTTCATGTCAAAGTACAAGTTCGCATGTTGGAGGGTGAAGAAGCCAAAGATGCCATCTTGAAGCAATTGATTTCAGACCATGAGCCGCCTTATGCCCAGCAATGGCGCGATCTACCAGAAACATACACCCATGCCATGCTGAACGGTATTGTGGCGTTTGAAATGCAGATGCTGGACATTCAAACCAAAGTCAAACTCAACCAACATCGGCCAGAGTCGCATGCGGCAATGCATGCCGCCTATGAGGCTGGTGGAGAATCTGAAAAAGCATTGGCACTGTGGATGAGACGCCTCGGGATGGTGTCATGACTGAAGATTCAAAGTGGATGGCTTTTGCCCTTGAATTGGCCAATGAAGCCGGTCAAAGCGGCGAGGTGCCCGTTGGCGCTGTGGTGGTCCGCAATGGTGTGGTGGTGGGAAAAGGGCGCAATGGCCCAGTAGGTCATACAGACCCCACTGCGCACGCCGAACTTTTGGCGCTTCGCGATGCAGCACACAACATTGGCAATTACCGATTAGAAGACTGCACTCTGTATGTCACCCTCGAGCCGTGCACCATGTGTGCGGGTGCTATTCTCAATTCTCGAATTTCTCGATTGGTGTTTGGCGCATCTGAGCCCAAAACTGGTGCCGCTGGCTCTGTCCATAATGTGTTTCTCCATACCACCATTAACCATCAAACGTCGGTGTTGGGTGGGGTCATGGCCGAAGAATCAAAGCAACTTTTACAACAGTTTTTTAAACCCAAGCGTATGAATTTAAACCCCTTGCGCGAAGACGCTCTCAGACCACATGATGAATGGTTTGAAGGTTTGCCAGATTACCCTTGGCGTGCCAACTACCTGTCAGACGTACCCGAGCTCAATGGTCTCAGGATGCATTACTTGGATGAGGCAAGCACCGCAGAAAAAAACGATCAGCTAACCTATTTGTGTTTGCACGGAAATCCAGCGTGGAGTTATCTCTACAGAAAGATGATTCCAACTTTTGTTGCTGCAGGACACCGTGTTGTTGCGCCCGATCTCATTGGTTTTGGAAAAAGCGACAAGTTTAAAAAAGCGAATCAGCACAGCTTTGAATTTCACCGCAATGTTTTGTTGGCGTTTATCGAAAAACTAAACTTAGAAAAAGTTGTCTTGGTGGTGCAAGATTGGGGCGGTATTTTAGGATTGACTTTGCCAATGGCCATGCCCAATCGCTTCGTAGGGTTGTTGGTAATGAACACCACCATAACCACCGGCGAGACGCCTTTGTCAGACGGCTTTATCAGTTGGCGCGCCTGGTGCAAAGACAATCCCGATTTTGATGTTGGCAAACTATTTGCGCGTGGCAATAAACACATGTCACCTGAAGAAACGCATGCCTACAACCGTCCCTTTACAGACAAAGGTCATCGTGCGGCATTGCATGCCTTCCCACCCATGGTGCCAGAGCACCTCAACAGCCCTGGTGCTGACATTTCGCGGCAAGCTGCCGCGTTTTGGCGCAACGATTGGCAAGGGCAGTCGATGATGGCCATTGGTTTGCAAGACCCAGTTCTGGGTGAGCCCATCATGCGCAATTTGCAAAGAAATATTCGCAACTGTCCCGAGCCTATGCTGTTGCCGCAAGCTGGGCATTTCGTTCAAGAACATGGACAATCTATTGCTGAGGCTGCTGTTCAGCTTTTTAAAGTACCGCATTCATGAGTCACATTTACATTTTTTCACCGTCCAGTGCCGTTCGCGACAAGGCGGCTTTTAAGCGAGGTGTCAAACGCCTTAAAGCACTTGGCCATCAAGTTGAAATTGATGCTGATGCACTGAGTAGCAGCATGCGATTTGCTGGCAGTGATGAATCACGTTTGGCTGCCATTTCGCGCGCGTCTGCCAGTGGCGCTGACATTGCCATGATTTCTAGAGGCGGATATGGCCTCACTCGCATATTGACGCAACTGCCCTACAAGGCCATTGCCAAGGCCATCGACAAAGGCACGCAATTTGTTGGCTTAAGTGACTTCACCGCTTTTCAGTTGGCGGTCTATGCCAAAACCCAACGCATCACATGGCAAGGCCCCGCGCTTGGTGAAGACTTTGGGCCAGAGGGCGAACCCGACGACATCATGAGTGCCTGCTTTGAAGACTTGTGCTTAGAGCAAGGGGAGGGCACAGGTTGGCGTCTGTCAAAGGACGATATCAGCAAGTCCGTGAAAGTGAATAACGCTGTTTTGTGGGGCGGTAATTTGGCGGTCCTTACATCAATGTTGGGTACGCCCTATTTTCCGACCATCAAAGGCGGCGTTTTATTTTTAGAGGATGTAGGCGAGCATCCTTACAAAGTTGAACGCATGCTGACACAACTTTTCAATGCGGGTGTTTTGTCGCAGCAAAAAACCATTGTTTTTGGACAGTTCACCAATTACAAGTTGGTGCCGCACGACAAAGGTTTCAAAATGAAAACGGTCATCGACAGATTGCGAACACAACTCAAAATTCCGGTTCTCACGGGGTTACCTTTTGGTCATGTACCAACAAAAGTTTTGTTGCCGGTTGGCGCTAAAGTCGATTTGGCCGTCGATGATCGTGACGCATTTTTAGTGTGGGGGCACATCTAATGGCACTTCCAAAGACGCGTCAATCTACACGCTGGAGCCAATGGTTTCTTCGAGCAGTTTTAGCACTGGTGGTGCTGGCTTTGTCTGCCTTTGGCGTTTTCCAAATTTATCTTTTGCGCTCAATGGCGCCTTTATCGGGTGATGCCCCATTGAGCGGCTTGTCCGCGGGCGTTGAGATCAAACGCGATGCATCTGATGTCACGCATATTCATGCCAAAACACCAATGGATGCATGGCGCGCAATTGGTTATGTTCATGCGCAGGAGCGCGGATGGCAGTTGGCTTTCAATCGACAAGTGATGCATGGTGAGTTGTCTGAATGGTTGGGGGCGCCCACATTGGAAACCGACAAGTTGATGCGTACTTTGGGCATCATGAAAGCGGCACAGGCACAGTTTGATAAGTTGCCGCCTCACACTCAAAAAGCTTTGGAAGCTTATGCAGAAGGTGTACAAGCTGGCTTTGCCAGCACGCAATGGCGTGCGCCAGAATTTGTACTCTTAGGAATCAATCCATCAAAGGCCATGAAGCCTTGGACTGCCGTCGACAGCGTCGGTTGGGCACTCATGATGGCTTTAGATTTAGGTGGCAACTGGGGCAATGAATTTGCACGCCTTATAGTGTCTCAATCGTTAAGCACCGACGAGTTGTGGAAGTTGCTGCCACCTTATCCAGGAGAGTCACGCGGCACCCAAGCTGATGTTGCAGCGCTGTATCAAAAATTGGATGTGTATGCCAAAAATGCAACACCTCAATCCAAAGCAATGACAGCTCAGCAATTGCTGGCCTCCACCACGCTAGACATCGGCGTATTGGAAGGCAAGGGCAGTAATAATTGGGTGTTGCCTGGCTCCAATACAAAATCTGGTTCACCTTTGTTGGCCAATGATCCTCACTTGGGTTTAAGTGCGCCTGCGGTTTGGTATTTTGCTGGGTTACACGCACCAGCAGGTCAATTTCCGGATGGCAAAGCGCATGGTGCCTTGGATGTGGTGGGTGCAACTTTGCCTGGTTTGCCTTTTGTGGTTTTAGGTCGCACTAGCAAAGCGGCTTGGGGCTTTACCAACACCGGACCTGATGTACAAGATTTGTATTTGGAAGCCTTAGAGGGTCAAGACAACTACCGCACACCCACTGGGCAGCAAGCATTTGAAACACGCAACGAAGTGATCAAAGTGAAGGGGCAGGGCGATGTGACCATCAAGGTTCGAAGCACTCGCCATGGCCCAGTCATATCTGATGTACAGCCAGCCTATGCGCAGTTTTTAAACATGGACAAATACGCCATAGCACTTCGCTGGACTGCTTTGGACGATGACAACCAAACCATCGTTGCAGGCATGGAGGCTAATTTTGCAAGCTCGGTGGCTGAATTGCGGAAGGCTTTTTCATACAACCATTCACCCATGCAAAACGTGGTGATGGCAGACACGGCGGGGCAGGTCTTGTTCAAGGCAGCAGGCAAAGTGCCTGTTCGTTCGGCAAACCATGACCTCAAGGGCATGGTGCCCGCACCGGGTTGGTTGCCCCAATACGATTGGCAGTCTTGGATTCCTTATGAGCAAACGCCCGAAGTTTCTCAAACTGACATTGAAAAACGTGGATGGCACGCTACTGCCAATGAAAAGATATTGCCACCTGGTTATGCACAGTTTTTGACAAACGATTGGACCGGACCCGAGCGATTTGATCGTATCTCTCAATTGCTTTCTGCAGGTAACAAGTTAGATGCCGACCGCATGAAAACAATTCAAGCGGACGTTCATTCCTTGGCGGCAGAGCGCCTCTTGCCCTATTTGCAAACATTGACTTCGCAACATGCCAAAGCCAGTGAAGCATTGCCATTGCTTAAGTCATTCAAAGGTGAAATGACTC
>CANKXC010000131.1 GCA_947487355.1 Comamonadaceae bacterium
AGGTGTGGGGATTGAGGGTTTGCACGAGTATGCAAAACAAGCCAAAAAATCTCAATTGCCTTATCATCATACGATAGTATTTTCGCTTCTGTTCATTCAACACTTTTTTCTAAAGAAATCCTCATGACACAAAGCCCTAAGAAAAAACCTGAAGACCTGCGCAGCCAACAATGGTTTGGCCGCCAAGACCGTGACGGCTTTGCCTACCGCAGTTGGGTCAAAGGAAAAGGTGTGCCGCATGACCAATTCGATGGCCGTCCCGTCATCGGCATTTGCAACACCTTCAGCGAACTCACCCCCTGCAACTCGCACTTTCGCACCCTGGCCGAGCAAGTGAAGATTGGCGTTTACGAGGCGGGTGGTTTTCCGCTTGAATTTCCTGTCATGTCCTTGGGCGAAACACTGTTGCGTCCTACCGCCATGCTGTATCGCAACTTGGCCTCCATGGACGTTGAAGAAAGCATTCGCGGCAATCCAATCGATGGTGTCGTGCTGTTAATGGGTTGCGACAAAACCACCCCTTCTTTATTGATGGGTGCTTCCAGTGTTGACTTGCCCACCATCGGTGTTTCGGGTGGTCCTATGCTGAATGGCAAATGGCGCGGTCAAGAATTGGGCTCGGGCACAGGCCTTTGGAGCATGAGCGAGCAAGTGCGCGCTGGCACACTCAAATTACAAGATTTCTTTGAAGCCGAAAGCTGCATGCACCGAAGCCACGGCCACTGCATGACCATGGGCACCGCCAGCACCATGGCCAGCATGGTAGAAGCCTTGGGCATTGGCTTGCCAGGCAACGCCGCCTACCCCGCAGTCGATGGTCGCCGCAATGTTTTGGCCCGCGAAGCAGGCCGGCGCATTGTGGACATGGTTCACCAAGATGTGAAAATTTCTCAAATTCTGACGCGCGAAGCTTTTGAAAACGCAATCTGCACCTTGGCAGCCATTGGCGGCTCTACCAACGCGGTCATTCACTTGGTGGCCATTGCACGTCGCCTCAACATCAACCTGACCATTGACGATTTCGAAAGATTGGGCAGCGACATGCCCAACATTTTGAACTTGCAACCCTCGGGCGATCACCTGATGGAAGACTTTTGCTACGCTGGTGGCTTGCCCGTCGTAATGAAAGAGATTCAACAGTTCTTGCACAAAGACATCTTGACCGTCAGCGGCAAAAGCGTTGCCGAAAATGTGGCCAACGCAGAAAACTACGATCCCCGTGTGATTAAAACATTGGCGGCACCGTTCAAAGAAAAAGCAGGCATTGCCATTTTGCGTGGCAACTTAGCACCCCGCGGCGCCGTCATCAAACCCAGCGCAGCCACCCCCGCACTCATGGTTCACACGGGCCGCGCTGTGGTGTTTGAAGACAGCGACGATTTCCACAAACGCATCGACGATGAATCCTTGGATGTGGACGAAAACTGCATCTTGGTTTTGAAGAACTGCGGACCCAAGGGCTACCCTGGCATGGCAGAAGTTGGCAATATGCCATTGCCTCCCAAAGTTTTGCGCAAAGGCATTACCGACATGGTTCGCATCAGCGATGCGCGCATGAGCGGCACCGCTTATGGCACCGTGGTGCTGCACACCACCCCTGAAGCCGCGGATGGCGGTCCTTTGGCTGTGGTTCAAAATGGCGACATGATTGAACTCAACGTCCCCGAGCGCAGAATGCAATTGCTGATCAGTGACGATGAATTGAAAGCGCGCTTGGCCAAGTGGGTTCGCCCCGAACCCCCTCTCAAGTCAGGCTACTGGAAGCTGTATGTTGATACTGTGTTGCAGGCCGATGAAGGTTGTGACCTCGACTTCTTGGTCGGCAAACGCGGCGCCTTTGTGCCCAAAGACAACCATTGATCTTCATTTTTAGAAAGCATTCATCATGAAATTACTTGTTACTGGTGGCGCAGGATTTTTAGGCGCACGCCTGGCCCGTGAAATTCTGAAAAAAGGTGAACTCAACGGCAAAAAAGTCACAGAGCTGCACATTGCCGATTTGTTTCCCGCACCCGCCGACTTGTTAGCCGATCCGCGCGTTAAAGGCCATGCAGGCCCCATGCTGGAACAAGGCCCTTTGTTTGAAAGCGGCTTTGATGGCGTGTTCCATTTGGCATCTGCTGTCTCAGGTGAGTGCGAGCAAGACTTCGACTTGGGCATGCGGTCCAACTTAGACAGCACACGTTTGCTGCTGGAAGGTTTACGCAAAGCTGGCAACGTACCCCGCATGGTGTTTGCCAGCTCGGTGGCGGTATTTGGCCCCGACCCCAGCAACCCCATGCCCGACATCGTGACCGACAACACCCTGCCCTCACCGCAAACGTCTTACGGCACACACAAGCTCATGTTGGAGTATTTGTTGGCCGACTTCACACGCAAGGGGTACGTCGATGGCCGTGCAGCTCGCTTGATGACTGTCACAGTGCGACCTGGCAAGCCCAATGGCGCTGCCTCTTCCTTCTTCAGCGGCATCATTCGCGAACCCTTAGCGGGCATGGAATCGATTTGCCCTGTCGACGAAAACGTGTCGCACTCCGTGTCATCGCCCAACAACACCATCAAGTGCCTGATCACCATCTTTGAAGCCAGTCGCGAAGCCATGCAAGGCCGTTTGGCTTTGAATTTGCCTGGCCTCAATGTGACCGTCAAAGAAATGTTGAAAGCCCTAGAAGATGTGGCGGGCCCTGAAGTTCGCAAACACGTGAAGTTTGTGCGCAACGAACAGATTGCGGGCATTGTGGCCAACTGGGCCAAGGGCGGTTCTGCCCAACGCGCTGCGGCCTTGGGCTTAACACCCGATGCCTCCTTCAAAGACATCGTTCAACAATACATTGACGATTGCAAATTGCCCTACTACCCATCCCATGCCTTGGATGGTTTGAAGAAGTAAGCATGCAACGCAAGCTGCTGGCTGTTGACTGGGGCACCTCCTCCTTAAGGGGTGCGCTCCTAAACAGCGAAGGTGTCATTCTAGAAAAACGCGCCTTTCCGCAAGGCATTCTGCAAGTGGCCCACGGGCAGTTCCAACATGTTTTCGAGCAGCGTTTTGGCGATTGGATCAGCGCAGACACTTTGAGCCTGATCTCTGGCATGGCGGGCAGCAGACAAGGTTGGCGTGAAGCGCCCTACTGCCCATGCCCCAGTGGATTCCAAGACATTGCCCAACACCTGCAATGGATTGACAAAGATCGCATCGGCATTGTGCCGGGCTTGTCGACTTGGAACGACGACACACCCGATGTGATGCGCGGAGAAGAAATTCAAATCTTTGGTGCGCTAAGCGCTCAGCAAATTCAAAGCGCACAGTTTGTATTGCCCGGTACACACAGCAAATGGGCACAGGTTTTGAACGGCAAAATAGAGGCCTTCAAAACGTTTATGACCGGTGAGTTTTATGCCTTGCTGAGTCAGCATTCCATCTTGGCTAAAACCTGCTTGCCCGATGCACCGCTCAAAAAAGATGTGTTCTTAGACGGCGTCATGCAAAGTCAAAAACCAGGGGGTTTATTGCACCACGGCTTTAGCGCAAGAAGCCTGGCGCTTTTTGAAAAACTCAATCCTGCGCAGTCCAGTAGCTACATCTCGGGTTTGCTAATTGGTGAAGAAATCAAGTCGGCAAAAACCAATACAAAGGATGAAGGCACACCGCTATTTATTCTTGGCAACGGCCAATTGACCCAGCGCTATAGTTTTGCCATGGAAGCACTTGGCACAAGTGCAACAGCACTGGCCGATGAAGTGACGTGGACTGGCCTTTGGGCCTTGGCGCATCATTTGTATCCGAATGATTTCAAGTTAAGCTAAGCGCATGACACCACTGCTTGCCAAATTCAATGCCCACATGAACGCCCTGCCCTTGGTGGCCATCTTGCGCGGCTTAAAACCTGAAGAAGCCTTAGAAGTTGGTCAAGCCATTGTGAATGCAGGCTTTCATATTTTGGAAGTTCCCCTCAATTCTCCCGACCCTTTGCGCAGCATCCAAATCTTGGCGAAAGCATTTCCCAATGCCTTAGTGGGCGCAGGTACCGTCACCACCGCGCAACAAGTGCGCGACATCAAAGCAACCGGCGGTCAGATCATCATCTCACCCCATTTGGATGACAACGTGGTGTGCGAAGCTGTTAACCTGGGACTCATTTCAATGCCAGGTGTGGCCACACCCACTGAAGCATTTCGCGCTATTGCCTTGGGTGCACATGGCCTAAAATTGTTTCCTGCCGAAATGATCAGCCCTTCCGTTGTCAAATCAATGCGGGCCGTATTGCCAAGCCATGTGCGGCTCATTCCGGTGGGCGGCATTGGCGCACACAACATGGCCGACTACCGCCAATGCGGCGCTTCAGGTTTTGGCATTGGGTCGGCCCTGTTTGCACCAGGCAAAACAGTTCAAGCTATCGGAGAATCTGCTGCTGCATTTGTTCGAGCTTGGCATGCCGTATAAACGGCAAGCTTTGCGCCTAGACTGCAGCACTCAACACCACATGCCACTGGGTTTTTTCAATCAGACACAATAGAACTTATGAGACTACTTCACACCATGCTTCGCGTTGGCAACCTTCAACGCTCGATCGATTTCTACACCAACGTGATGGGCATGAAACTGCTCAGAACATCAGAGAACCCAGAGTACAAATACTCATTGGCCTTTGTAGGTTATGGCAACAACCC
>CANKXC010000132.1 GCA_947487355.1 Comamonadaceae bacterium
AGGAATGGACAGAAAGGCCGCCATTAACTTTGCAAGGGTTGGCGCAGAAAAATTATGGGCTGGCACTGTCACCATCCATGCCAATGCCAAAACGGGCGCCCACCACCACGGTCCTTTAGAAAGTGTGATTTATGTCATCAAGGGCCGAGCCAGGATGCGCTGGGGTGATCACCTAGAGTTCACAGCCGAAGCCGGCCCCGGAGACTTTATCTATGTGCCGCCCTATGTACCGCACCAAGAAATCAATGCCAGCGCCACAGAGGCCTTGGAATGCGTACTCTGCAGAAGTGACGGCCAAGCCGTGGCCATCAATTTAGACATTGAGCCGGTAGAAAAACCTGAGCAGGTTTTATGGGTGGATCCCACTCACCCGCATGGCGGCGTCTAAGTTCGACTCAAGTTCGACTCAATCAAGTTTGGCGCCTGAATCTTTGACAATTTTGGCCCATCGCACCAGGTCGGCCTTCACAATTTGCGCCAATTGATCGCCAGTGCCCTTGAATGCCTCGCAGCCCAGTGTGGCCAAGCGGTCCTGAACATCCTTTGAATCGAGGGCTTTGGCCACATCATTTTGAATTTGTAGGGTGATGTTTTTGGGTGTTCCAGCAGGCGCAAACATGCCGTACCAAGGCGTGGCCCCAAAGCCAGGCACGGTTTCACCAATCGAAGGGGAATCGGGCAATGCCGCCAAACGCTTTTCGTTGACCACGCCCAGAACTTTCAATTTACCGGCCCGAATGAAGGCAATGGAAGAAGGCATGCTCTGAACAGACAGCGGCACCTGCCCTCCCACCACATCGGTTGCCGCCGCGGCAGCGCCCTTATAAGGAATGTGCTGAAGTTGGATGTCGGTGGCTTTTTGCAGCATCTCACCAATCAAATGGTTCAAAGTACCGTTGCCTGCCGACGCAATGGACAAAGTGCCAGGCTTGGCTTTGGCCAAGGCTATGAGTTCCGCCACATTGTTGGCAGGCAAACTGGGGTTGGCCACCAACACATAACCCGCTTTGGCCAAAGGGGCTACGGGCTCAAAATCTTTGACAGAGTCAAAGCCAGTTTTGGCGTACAAGAATGGATTGATGACCTGTGCACTGTCGGCGTTCACCAACAGGGTGTAACCATCGTTTTTGGCTTTGGCCGCATAAGCTGTTCCAACATTGCCACCGGCGCCTGGCCTATTTTCAACCACGACAGGCTGACCCCATTGGTCAGAAAGTTTTTGGGCCACGACTCGCGCAATGGCATCGTTGGCGCCACCTGCCGCTTGAGGCACCACCAAAGTGACTTGCCTAGAGGGAAATTTTTCTTGCGCATGAGCCCATCCCGTGAAGGAAAGCAAGATGGCCAATGAAGAACTGATCAGGTGTCTGCGATGAAATGCCATGGTGATTTAAATCCTGTTGATGAATCAAACGTCTCAAGCCGAAAGCGCTATTAAGTGCCCTTGCAGCCACTGGAGTTCATTGTTGCCTCAAGTTCGGATTTCTCCAAGTCGGGTTTGCCATAATCAAGCTATGAATGAAATCAAACCCAGTGGCCATTGCTTGACCTGCATGAAATGCCCGAGACCCCTCCCCTCCCTAGATCACAAGGCAGTCTCATGAGCGTGAACCCTGTCAGTGCACAAGATGCTATCGCTCGCATGGGTTTGCCACTTGGCACAACAGGCGCATACAGCGCCATTATTGATGCCAGAACTGAAGATGAATATGCGCTAGACCATTTACCGGGCGCCCAAAATTGGCCATCACTCAACAATGCAGAACGCATTGACATTGGCACTTTGTACAAACAAGTTGGTCCCTTCGAAGCCAAGAAAAAAGGCGCCGCCTTGGTGGCAGCCAACATCTCAAAGCACATTCAAAATCATGTGAGTGATTTGCCCAAAGATTGGCAGCCCTTGGTTTATTGCTGGCGTGGTGGCAAGCGCAGTGGCTCGCTGGCGCTTATTTTGGGACAAATCGGTTTTAAGGTTTCCATCATTGAGGGCGGCTACAAAGCCTTCAGAACCGCATTGATTGCCGCCATACCGGCACAAGTTGAGCGCCTTTCGTGGCGCGTCATTTGCGGCCCCACCGGTTCGGGCAAAACCAGATTGCTGCATTGCTTAAGGGCGCAAGGCGCACAAGTCTTAGACCTTGAGGGTCTGGCCAATCACCGCAGTTCGGTGCTGGGCATTGTTCCAGGCGAACCACAACCTAGTCAAAAACACTTTGATACATTGCTTTGGGATGCGCTGCGAAACATGGACCCCACTAAGCCGGTGTATGTGGAATCTGAAAGTCGCAAAGTGGGTAACTTAGCCGTGCCTGAATCCCTGATTTTGGCCATGCGCGCAAGCCCCTGCTATCAGCTTGAATTAGCAGATGAAGAGCGAGTTAAATTGTTGCTTGAAGATTACGATTTCTTCGTCAAAGATCCCTTGCTTTTTAGCAAGCGACTCGATGCTTTGGTGGCCATTCGTGGCCAACAAGTGGTGGAAGATTGGCAAGCCCAAATTGCATCCGATCACATTGAAGACGTGGTTCGTGATCTGCTTAAATTGCACTACGACCCAACTTATTTTGCGTCCATGAAACGTAACTTTTTGCTGATAGAAAAAGCCCAAAAGCTTGTTGCATTAAACAGATCGCAGCTCAGCTTAACTGCAATAGCAAATGAGTTGATATCAATGGATTGATTCAGTGAATGAAGGCAACATCAACGTCAAAGTCTGTTTTTAGTTGACACAAATAATTAAATATTTCAGTCAACAAGTGTGTCTCCCATGCCGTTGAATGATCACTCCCGATCGGTGGAGTTTTCAAACAACATGAAGGAAACATCATGACTAAACTTCTCGCTACCTTGATCATTGGCGCATTCTCTGCAGCAGCTTTTGCAAGCACACCTGCTACAAGCGCAACACCCGCCGCCACGCCAACAAAAGCAGAAGCCAAGGCTGAAGTAAAGGCTGACGCAAAAGCGGATAGCAAAAAAGAAGCCAAGAAAACAGAGAAAGCTGCCAAAGAATCTGGCAACAAAGACATGTCCGCTAAAGACATGCCCAAAGACACCATGAAGAAGTAATTCATTGGAATGACAGCCAGCGTTTCAGACCCCTTAAGCGCTGGCTTTTTCATTGAAAGCAGCGCTTTCAATGATCGACTAAGATCATGCTTTCCAATTGTCAGTAAAGCACGATCGTTATGGCTTTCTTCCCCAGCATGAATCACCGAGGTGTTTGGATCACCACCCTCATGGCGGCGTCCATCCTCATGATTACCATGGGCACACGGCAGTCTATGGGTTTGTACATGGGGCCTATCAATACCGATACCGGCTTAGGCATCGTCACCATCAGTTTGGCCATGGCTGTCGGCCAGTTTGTTTGGGGCGCTATTCAACCCATCGCAGGTGCGTTTGCAGACAAGTATGGTCCTCGACCTGTTCTGCTAATTGGCATCATCACACTGGTCATTGGTACCGCATTAACGCCTTTTGTCAGCAGTAGCCTTGGTCTTATTCTGACCATGGGCGTTCTAACGGCCATGGGTGCAGGCACTTGTAGTTTTTCTGTTTTATTGAGCGCTGCGGCGCAACGCATGCCCGCTGAGTCACGGGGCGTTTCGTCGGGCATCATCAATGCAGGCGGCTCATTTGGTCAATTTGTTTTTGCACCCATCATTCAAAAATTAATTCAAGGCTTTGGATGGATGGGCACCATGTGGTCCATGGCGGTTGTGACTTTGTTGGCCATTCCTTTGCTGAACAAACTCACTAGCGACACACATGCGCCTGTCAAAACACCCGACCCCGAGGGTGGCCTTAAAAAAGCGGTGTCAGATGCCATCAAGAATCCCAGCTATTTGTTGCTTCACTTAGGCTTTTTCACGTGCGGTTTTCACATTGCATTTTTAGTGACTCATTTGCCTACCGAAGTGGGCTTGTGCGGTCTCTCACCCACTGTTGCCAGTTGGTCTTTGGCTATTATTGGCTTGGCCAATATTTTGGGAAGCTTGTATGCAGGTTCATGTGTCAATATTTATCGAAGCAAATACATACTGGCAGCCATGTATGCCTCGCGAGCCATATTGATCGCCTTGTATTTGGTCGCACCTAAAACTGAATGGACTTTTTATGCATTTGCGGTAGGTCTGGGCTTTACATGGCTAGCCACAGTGTCGCCAACAGCTGCCATCGTTGGCAAGTTGTTTGGCATTCGATACTTGGCCACTTTGTTTGGCCTTACCTTGTTGTCACACCAAATAGGCGGCTTTTTAGGCGCCTATTTGGGCGGCTTGGCCTTGAGCTTCAACGGTGATTACCAATGGATGTGGTGGGCAGACATTGCCTTGTCTGCCATGGCCGCTTTAATCAACTTGCCCATCAAAGAAGCGCCCATTGTGAAACCACAAATGGCCTGAATCCAATTTTTTATTTTGTCTGGAGTCTTTCAATGAAACCTTTACGTACTTTGCGTCAACTGTTAGCAGCAGCCACTTTTCTGGGATTGAGCAGCATGACTGCCCAGGCTCAGTCCTTCCCAAGCAAGCCTATTCAAGTGGTGGTTCCCGTGGCGGCAGGC
>CANKXC010000133.1 GCA_947487355.1 Comamonadaceae bacterium
CTTGCATTTTCTGGACAAGCCTTGGCCCAGAACTTTCCAACAAAGCCCATCAAGCTGATCATTCCGCATGCAGTCGGTGGCAATTCAGATACTTTTGGCCGAATACTGGCACAAAAGCTGGGTGAGCGATTAGGTCAACAAGTGGTGGTTGAAAATCGGGTGGGTGCAGGTGGAACAATTGCGGTTGCTTTTACTGCTAAGTCAGCACCAGATGGCTACACATTGGTTGTTGCAGACAACGGCACTCAATCTATTGCGCCAACACTTTATGGTGCCAAGCTTCAATACGATGTGTTCAAAGACTTCAGCCCTATTACTTTGGCGGCCACTTTTCCTGCCGTTATTTTGATTCACCCCTCGGTGCCAGCCAAAACACCCAAAGAATTCGTAGCATTGGTAAAAAGCCAACCTGGCAAATTTACATTTTCTTCTGCGGGTACTGGCAATGGCTCGCACCTGGCATTAGAGCTATTTCGATCCGCTGCTGGCGGCTTAGACATGGTGCACGTTCCCTACAAAGGCGGCGCACCTGCTATGCAGGCTTTGTTGGCCGGTGAAGTTCAAATGACCAGTGTGAGCGTCAACACCTCCATGGTGCATATTCAATCTGGCAAAGCCAAGGCCATTGGAATGGCCGCTACAAAACGATCACCAGCGCTTCCAGATGTACCCACTTTTATTGAGTCTGGCATTCCATTTGAAGCAGAAAACTGGCTCGCCATCTTAGGCCCCGCCGGCATACCTGCTCCCATCGTGAACAAGCTCAATGCAGAAATTGCGGCTTCTTTGCAATCTCCCGATGTGAAAGAACGACTGGCCAAGTTGGGCTTAGATGTGGTTGCCTCTACACCTGCAACCTTCAGTCAATTGCTGGCAACTGATGTGCCCAAATGGGGCAAAGCGGTGAAAGATTCCGGCGCCGTTGTAGAGTAACAGGACACCCAATGACACAAAATTTAACCATGCCTAGCCCTCGCGGTACCCTTAAGCAGAAATTGCAAAAAGGCGACTTCATTGTTGCGCCGGGTATCTATGAAATGATCAGTGCCAAGGTGGCCGATCAAATGGGTTTTCATGCTTTGTACATGACAGGCTACGGCGTTTCAGCTTCGCACCTTGGCTTGCCCGATGCAGGCCTAGCCGGTTATACCGATATGCAGGGCCGCGCCAGAACCATAGCCAATGGCATAAGCAGCCCCCTCATGGCCGACGCCGATACTGGCTTTGGTGGTCTGATCAATATCAGGCATACCGTCAGAGGCTATGAAGAGGCTGGCGTGCAAGCCATTCAACTGGAGGACCAAGAGTCTCCCAAGAAATGTGGGCATACACCCAACCGAAGGGTCGTATCTCAAGCCGATGCTGTGAAGCGCATAGACGTTGCGGTAGCCGCCAGAAGAAGTTCTGACACCCTCATCATTGCCAGAACCGATGCCAGAACTGGCCTCGGTTTAAGTGAAGCCATTGAGCGGGGCAAAATGTTTGCCAAGGCCGGCGCCGACATTATTTTTGTAGAGTCGCCCGAGTCTATTGATGAGTTCAAACGCATTGGACAAGAATTGCAAGGCTGTGGCGCTTGGCTCATTGCCAACATGGTGCCAACGGGCAGGTCGCCCGAACTGTCTGCCAAGCAACTGAAAGAACTCGGATTTGCGCTGGCTATTTGGCCTGGCGCTGTCATGGCCGTAGCTGCCGCAGCCACCAAAAATGCACTGCGGTATTTGGCAGATCACGGCACCACTGCGGGCAGTCCCGTGCCTATGATTGACATGAAAGAGTTGCATGAACTGGTTGGGTTTCCAGATGTGTGGGAGTTTGAAAAAAAGTACGTTGACTAAATATGACCTCACGTACTCTTTTTGAAAAAGTCTGGTCCCAACATGTTGTAGGAAATTTAGCCCCTGGGGTTGACCTTCTGTTTATTGACCGCCATCTAATGCATGACCTAGGTGGCGGCGATTCTATTTTTCAAATTCGGCAACGCGGGCTCAAAGTACGGCAGCCCCATCTAACCTTTGCAACACCAGACCATGTGGTCGATACAGTGCCAGGCAGAACGGGTGGCATGGCGCCTTGGGCAGACAACACCATTGCCCTGCTAAGACAACAAACCCACGAAACTGGCATTCACTTGTTTGACGTGGGCCAAAATTCGCAGGGCATTATTCATGTAATTGGACCGGAGCAAGGCATCTCTTTGCCTGGCACCACCATCGTATGCGGTGACAGCCATACCTGCACCCATGGCGCAATGGGCGCTATTGCATTTGGCATTGGCACCACAGAAGTTCACCATGTGTTGGCCACGCAAACACTGCAACAGAAAAAACCGAAAACCATGCGTGTTGAGTTTGCAGGCAAAACGCCTTCAGGCGTTACAGCCAAAGACATGATCTTGGCGCTGATTGGAAAAATCAGTGCTTCAGGTGGCACCGGCTATGCCATAGAGTATTGTGGCTCTGCCATTGATGCCCTGAACATGGAAGCTCGGTTCACTTTGTGCAACTTGTCCATTGAATGTGGCGCCAAAGTGGGCATGATTGCGCCAGATCAGACCACCATCGACTGGCTCAAAGACCGGCCCTTTTCTCCTAAAGGCGATCTGTGGCAAGCAGCAACTCAATACTGGTCAACTTTGGCCAGCGACGCTGGCGCTGTTTTCGACAAGTCTGTGGTCATTGATTGCTCACAACTTTCACCTCACATCACTTGGGGAACCAGTCCTGAGCAAGTCATTGCTGTCAATCAAACTATTCCGCTGCTGACTGAAGCCACCAACAGCGTTCAGAGAAAAGCTTGGGAAGATGCACTCGAATACATGGGTCTCCAGCAAGGCGCAAACATCGTTGGAACGCCCATTCAACGCGTTTTCATTGGTTCGTGTACCAACTCAAGGCTGACAGATTTGCGGCTGGCTGCGGCGGTGATCAAAGGACGCAAGGTTGCTAAGCACGTCAGCGCTTGGGTCGTACCGGGCTCTATGCAGGTCAAACAACAAGCTGAGTCTGAAGGTTTGGATCAAATTTTCAAATCAGCAGGGTTTGAGTGGCGAGAACCTGGATGCTCACTGTGCGTAGGCGCCAACGGAGAACTGGTTGCGCCTGGTGACAGATGCGTCTCAACCTCCAACCGCAACTTTACGGGCAGACAAGGCCCAGGCGCACGAACTCATTTAGCCAGTCCCGAAATGGCCGCCGCCGCCGCTCTGGCAGGTGAAATTGTTGACCATCGGAATTTCTAAAATGGAAAAATTTGAAGTCATCACCGCCATTGCTGCGCCGTTTGTCCATGCCAATGTGGACACCGACAGGATCATTCGCATTGAACGTTGTGCACGGGTTGCACGCAAAGACATGGGGCTTTGGGCTTTCGAATCAGAGCGCTTCATGCCTGATGGCTCTAGCAATTCTGAATTCATATTGAATCAAGAGCCATTTAAAAATGCAGGCATTTTGGTTGCCTCTGAAAATTTTGGCTGCGGCAGCTCAAGAGAAATGGCCGTCTGGGCCATCGCAGGCATGGGTATCAGGTGCGTCATTGCACCTTCATTTGGTGAAATATTCTTTGGCAATTGCTTTCAAAATGGTTTGCTGCCCATTCAACTCCCTCATGAAGCTATTGAAAATTTGCAAATGCAGCTTTTAGCCAATACCAAGCAGAGTGCTGTTGGACAAGTTTCACTCACCGTCGACTTGATTCACCAAAAGCTAAAGACACCGTGGCATCAAAACTATGATTTTCAGGTCGACCCCTTAAGACGCATCAGCCTGCTAGAAGGCCTCGATCCCATCGCCCTAACCCTAAAAAGCTTGCCCGCCATCGAAGCTTTTGAAGCGAAAAGCAAGAGTGCGAGTCCATGGGTTTGGACACCTTAATGGGGGTCAATTAATTGGGGTCAGATCAACATTAATTTGACCAAAGAATTCAAATCAGCCTGACCTGTTTAAATACCCAACCGATAAAACCGCGAGGCATTGCCTACGAAAAAATCATGCTGCTGCTTCGCCGTAAATTCTGAAACCATGTTGGCTACAGAATTTAACAAGGTCGCAAAATCAACCCTCAAGCCAGCCACAGGGAAGTTAGACGCAAACATACACCGCTCAATGCCAAAAATCTTAATGGCACGCAGCACAATTTCTTTGTTGGACGCATAGTCCCAAGCCTGGTCTTTCAAACCAAATTCAGACACCTTGAGATGCACATGGTGATGCTTGGCCAGGGCCTCCATGGCTTTGCTCCAAGCACTGATGCCCTCGGCACTTCGGTCCCAAGGAAATCCAGTGTGGTTTAAAACGATGGGTGTATTTGGAAATTGCCGAGCCACCTCAGCCGCTTCGTAAAGGTGCCAATAAGGCACCCTTAAGTCCCAGCTAAGACCGTGCTTTTCTAATCGCGCATACCCTTCAAGCCATCTTTTGTCTTGCATGCCCCCAGGCAAATTGTTGGTTAAAAGATCAGGCCGTAAAGTGGTCTTGGGCTTGGACCGAATGCCTCTCACCAGCGGAAAGGC
>CANKXC010000134.1 GCA_947487355.1 Comamonadaceae bacterium
CGCAAACTGAAAATGGCATGACAGGCGTGGCTGCTATGGAACAACGCAACATCGCCAAGGCCAAGTTGCTGTACGACTTCCTCGACCAATCGCAGTTTTACGAAAACCGCGTTGACACCGCATGCCGCTCACGCATGAACATCCCTTTCTATTTGCGTGATGAGTCGCGCAACGATGCATTCCTTGCTGGTGCAAAAGAACGAGGTTTACTGCAATTGAAGGGGCACAAATCTGTTGGTGGCATGCGCGCCAGCATTTACAACGCCATGCCACTAGAAGGTGTGCAGGCTTTGGTGTCCTACCTTCAAGATTTCGAAACAAAACAAGTTTGAACAGTCTCGTCCTGCCCTTGTTATTTCAAAACTCAACACAACATGACTCAACCCATTCAATCAGAAGCATTGGCAGAACTGCGAGTTCAAATTGACTCGCTCGATCAACAGCTTTTGAGCTTGCTGAATCAGCGCGCCAATGTGGCCGAAAAAGTGGGTGAAATCAAACGTGCTGAAGGCTCTCCTTTCTTCCGCCCCGACCGCGTGGCGCAAGTGATCGCCAAAATTGAAAAGGCCAACCAAGGTCCTTTGCTGAATGCGCATGTGGCCGCTATTTGGCGCGAAATCATGTCGGCTTGCTTGGCACTTGAAGCACCTCAGCGTGTAGCAGTGTTGGGCCCACACGGTACTTTCTGCGAACAAGCCGCCATTGAATTTTTTGGCAGTGCAGCCAACCTCATTTACTGCAACAACTTCGATGAAGTGTTTCATGCCACAGCGGCGGGCACAGCCCAGTATGGCGTGGTGGGCATGGAAAACTCCACCGAGGGCGTTGTGGCCCGCTCGCTCGATTTGTTCTTGCGCTCTCCTGTTCATGTGATTGGTGAAGTCAGCCTCATGGTGCGGCACAACCTTCTCAGACAAACAGATCACCTCAAAGACATCGAAGTGGTTTTGGCGCATCCGCAAGCGTTGGCGCAGTGTCAAAATTGGCTCACGCAACATTTACCTCATGCTGAGCGCCGTGCTGTTTCTAGCAACGCTGAAGGCGCACGCTTGGCCGCCTCCAATCCCGCTTGGGCAGGACTGGCAAGCGAGAGAGCCGCCTCTCAATTTGGCTTGCACATCGTGGCCCATGCCATTCAAGATGAAGCCACCAATCGCACGCGTTTTGCCGTCATTTGCCTGCCGCAAACACTGGCCACACCGCCTGCTTCTGGCAAAGACTGCACCAGCTTGGTGGTGTCAGTCCCTAACAAACCTGGTGCAGTGCATGACTTGCTCATGCCCCTTAAAAACAATGGTGTTTCTATGACGCGCTTTGAGTCGCGTCCTGCTAAGTCAGGTCAATGGGAATATTATTTCTACATCGACATCCAAGGTCATATTTCTCAGCCGCATGTGGCTGCGGCTCTTCAAGAGCTGCAAGGTTTGTGTGCCTTTTACAAGGTATTGGGTTCCTACCCCATTCCAGAATGAAATTCGAAAAAGTCGCTCTCATTGGCTGCGGTCTGATGGGCGGCTCGTTTGCGTTGGCAGCACGAAGGGCCGGCTGGGCACCTCACATTGTGGGTTACAGCGCCTCCGAATCATCACGCCAAAAAGCACTCAGCATGGGTGTGATTGACCTGGCTGTCGAAAGCATTGAGGCAGCAGTAACGGGCGCCGATTTGGTTTTGTTGGCAGTTCCGGTGAAGGCCACAACAAACTGCTTCGAGGCAATTGCGCCAGCCTTGAAATCGGATGGACTCTTGATGGATGTTGGCTCGACCAAAGCAGACATCGTGGCTGCAGCGCTCAACACTTTGGGCGACAAACTTCCGTGCTTCGTCCCAGTCCATCCCATTGCAGGCAAAGAAGTGGCAGGGGTAGAACACTCAGATGCTGATCTGTACAAAGATCGCGCACTGATAGTTACACCCATGGCCAGCTCGGGTGCCACACAAGTTGAGTTGGCCAAGCAAATCTGGAAGAGCTTGGGCAGCTACATCACCGAACTCACACCCACTGAGCACGATGCTGCTTTTGCTGCTGTGAGCCACCTCCCTCACGTGTTGTCTTACGCCATCATTCGCGGCATTTTTCAACAGCACAACGGTCCCGAATTGATGGCGCTGGGCGGCCCTGGCTTCAGAGATTTCTCGCGCATTGCTGCAAGCGATCCTGTGGTGTGGCGCGACATCTTGACCACCAACCGCGACCAAGTCTTGCTGCAAATCAATCACTTCAAAGACGCTTTGAACGAATTTGAAAAAGCCATTCAAGACAACGAGCCTCAAGCGCTGGAAGACATGATTCGCCAAGCCAGTGATTTGCGTTTCAATTGGCGCATGGGCTCCAGCCAAAATCCAGAAAAATAAATCAGCCAACATGTTTGCCACCGCGTTTCTCGATCTTCCTTCCTTGCAACAAGCGGGTGGCACTGTCACGCTGCCTGGCTCCAAAAGTATTTCCAATCGCGTCTTGTTGTTGTCTGCTCTTTGCACAGGCACTACTTGGGTGCACGACCTTTTAGATTCCGATGACACCCGTGTGATGTTGGCCGCATTGCGCCAATTAGGTTGCGGTGTGGAGCCTCAGACTGGTACCCACAGCGTTTGCATCACTGGCTTAGGACAAAGCACTCAAAACGGTCAAACATCTGGCTTGAAGAAGCCCACAGAAGCCATTGAATTTTTCATGGGCAATGCTGGCACAGCCATGCGCCCACTCACCGCTGCATTGGCGGTGATGGGCGGCGACTTCACACTCAAAGGTGTGCCGCGCATGCATGAACGCCCCATTGGCGATTTGGTCGATGCACTTCGCCTCTTGGGTTGTCACATTGATTATTTGGGCAACGAAGGCTATCCGCCGTTGCGAGTTTTAACGCCACAACTGCAACTGGACAAACCCATTCAAGTTCGCGGCGACGTGTCCAGCCAATTCCTCACAGCACTCCTGATGTCGCTGCCTCTGGCCGCACATAAAGACATCGTGATTGAAGTAGTGGGCGAACTCATTTCCAAGCCCTACATTGAAATCACCCTTAACTTGTTGGCTCGCTTTGGCATTCAAGTGAAGCGAGATGGCTGGCAGAGCTTCACAATTCCGGCAGGCAGTTGTTACACATCCCCCGGAGAAATTCACGTTGAAGCCGATGCGTCTTCGGCCAGCTATTTCATTGCCTTAGGTGCCTTGGCCGCAACCGACAAAGCCGTTCGCATTCAAGGTGTGGGCGCATCCTCCATTCAAGGCGATATTCGCTTCATGGACGCCGCTGCCCAGATGGGCGCTCACATTGAGAGCGGCCCCAACTGGTTAGAAATCAAACGCGGTACATGGCCGCTCAAGGCCATCGACTTGGATTGCAATCACATTCCCGATGCCGCCATGACCTTGGCCGTCATGGCGCTTTATGCCGATGGCCCCACCACCCTTCGCAACATTGCCAGCTGGCGTGTCAAAGAAACCGATCGCATTGCGGCCATGGCCATTGAATCGCGCAAGCTGGGTGCGCAAGTGGAAGAAGGCTCTGATTGGTTGCGCATCCATCCTTTGCCTGCAGGCCAATGGCAAGCCGCCAGCATTCACACTTATGACGACCACCGTGTGGCCATGTGTTTCTCTTTGGCCGCCTTTAATGCTGATCAAAAATCCGTGCGCATTGAAGACCCCAAGTGCGTAGCCAAAACTTTCCCCGACTATTTCGAAGCACTTTTTGCTTTGACCCAAACACCTGCAGAACGAATTCCCGTGATTTGCATCGATGGCCCCACAGCCTCAGGCAAAGGCACCTTGTCTAGCCTGGTGGCCGAGCGCTTGGGCTACCACTACCTAGACTCTGGCGCCCTTTACCGGGTCACAGCATTTGCCGCATTGCAAGCTGGCTTTAGCCTAGAGGCAGCCAACGAGAACGCCATTGCGGCCATGGCAGAGAAGTTACCCGTCCGTTTTGAAGGCGACAAGGTCCTGCTGAACGATCAAGATGTGACCGACGCCATTCGCAGCGAAGAAGGCGGCATGAACGCCTCCAAAGTTTCTACGCTGCCCGCCGTACGGGTGGCTTTGGTGGCGCTGCAACACAGTTTTCAGCGCCTGCCCGGCCTGCTTGCCGATGGCCGCGACATGGGCACAGTCATCTTTCCTGGCGCGCCTTTGAAGGTGTTTTTGACCGCGAGTGCCGCAAAAAGAGCCGATCGCCGCTATAAGCAATTGATTTCTAAAGGTTTTCAGGCTAAAATCGCCGATCTTCGGGCTGACCTGGAGGCTCGCGACGCACGGGACACATCCCGCAGCGTGGCACCTTTAAAGCCAGCGCAAGACGCAATGCTGCTAGACAACTCCGACTTGACCATCGAACAATCGGTGACTCAAGTCCTTGACTGGTGGCAAAGCAAACAAGGCTTTCCTGTTTAAAACAAGCAGGCCTTGAACAGAGGTCCACAAAACACATTCCGCGCTGCTTGCGCACTTGTCTTGTGGTTCATCAACTTAACCCGCGTGAAAACGCAAACAACCGCCG
>CANKXC010000135.1 GCA_947487355.1 Comamonadaceae bacterium
GTTGTTCCAGTACAAAATCAATTGGTTCAAGCCACTGTTGAGAAACACAAACAGCAGGCCCATCCAAAGAACTTGCTTTTGATTGATGTTGCTCAGGTCATCTTCCAAACCACAGTTTTGGACGAAGAGTTTGATGGCCAAGTAGGGGGCAAGGCCATTGATGAAGGCTAATTCGCCAACCAGAAGCCATTGGTCTGGAAATTTGTAAATGATGCTTGTTACAAAAGTCGCAACAACAACACCGAATGCACCAATCCACCCTGCAATCAAGACAAATACAAATTTGAAGCCACTAGAAATGTTAAACAGATCTGCACCGGGAACCACCTGCAAGAATTCTGTCAATGCGCTGTTGGCAAATTGAATCAGGCCGAAAGCAAGAGTGACAACTAAGAATGTCCCCAATTTTGAAGAAAGAACTGACTTGAGCATGGAGACACAACAGATTGTTCGGAATTTTTGTATTTCATAGAATTATAGATATTAAATTTTATAAATTAAACAACCATTAACGTCCAATGGACTTAGGGTTTTGATTAAGTCAATGAAGCTTCGACCAACGCTTTTGAAAGGGTGCTGATGTATTGATGCCCCTGCGCTGTCAACTTGAGATATTTGGAGCGCCTGTCTTCGGTCACGCTGGCCGTGTAGACGTACCCCGAACGGCGCAAAGCCATGAGGTGTTTGTGCAATGTGGCTGGTGAAGCAATGGCCTGATTAGAAAGCAAATTTCGAACAGTGAGAGGGCTGCCTTGAAACTCGTTGAGGGCAATCTCGTCCAAAATCAAACGGGGCAAATGGCCAACTTTTGGAAAAGTGTCCGACGCAGAAATTGCCTTCACCAAGTTCACAAAATTGATATAGGGGTTCACAAATGCTCCTTGAACTACTGGACATTGAGGCCGACGATCTTTGGTTATGAATCTTGGTGCGGCTGGCGGGGATCGAACCCACGACCCTTGGCTTCGGAGGCCAATACTCTATCCACTGAGCTACAGCCGCGCGTGATTCATTATTCTTAGTTGAATAAGATTATGGCATGGTCCATTCAAATCATGTGAATTGAGCCGGAACGCATGGGGCTCGCGGTTATAATTTAAAGCTAATTCCGATCAACCGGATACTAGTTCTATAGAGATTCATTGAGGACGCTATGAGCGACAACAGCCACGATCAAGCCCACGAAGACCACACTGGCCCGGTCAAAACCCCCAAACAAATGTTGATGTTGAGTTTTGCCTCCTTCATCATTCCCGTTTTCATCATCATTGGCTTGGTTTACTACGTCACTTCCGGCAACAAAACAGCCCCTGGTAGCGACACTGAACGCTCTGTTGCAGAGCGTATCCAAAAGGTGGGTATGGTAGAAGTTCGTGATGCCAACCGCCCCATGAAGGCTGGCCAAGAAGTTTACAAAGCACAGTGTGCTGCTTGCCACGATGCAGGTGCGGCAGGTGCGCCTAAATATGCCGATGCTGGCGCTTGGGCGCCTCGTATCAAAACCGGTTACGACGCATTGGTTAATTCTGCGCTTAAAGGCAAAGGCGTCATGGGCGCACAAGGCGGCGGCGACTACAGCGATCTTGAAATTGGCCGTGCTGTGGCTTACCTCACCTCCTCTGCTGGCGGCAAGTTCAAAGAACCCGAAGCGCCTGCTGCGCCTGCTGAGAAAAAGTAAGTTGGGTTTGCCAAGCCCCGTGTTGTGGGCTTGATTTAAACCGCTCAATCCAAAACCGCTCGATGCAAATCAGAGCGGTTTTTTATTGGCCAAAGCAGGGCTTGCGGGGTTCATGCAATAAGCAAATTTGGTTGGCAACTCATTTGACTGAATGGTTTCAAGTGGCCACACATTAAGCGACAAGCCCTCTGCGGCCAGCGCAACATCCATGGTGTGCAACAAACCAAAGCCCATGGGGGTTTGAAAATACACCTTCCCAGTTTCGTCGGTCCAACATTTTTCTGCCTGCGTCTCTTCCCCAGTTTGCGCCGTCAATTTGAAATCGGCAGACATGCGCCACACCCAAGGCGTGGCAGCCAATTCGACATACACACGCTGCGGGCCGTTCTGAAAAAACCAAGCGCCTGCATCATCTGAAGCGTAATTTCGATGAATAAATTCAATCAGTTTTTCGTGATGCAACAAGGACCCTTTGGCACCAGGCACACCGCTTTGAAAACTGCCTCGCGCTTGCGCAGCATCGTCCCTTAAGTACCAGTGGCCACGTTCATCTAGCCCCAACCAACCATAGCAGTTGGGCACGTTGGGCCATTTGACCATGGCTTGTTTGACAATGTCGTCCATGGCTTTGATCTTAGTGGATGTGTTGCAAAAGCCATTTGCCCACAGCGTGTGGCATGGCTTTCAAATGTCCGGGCACAGTTCCTTTTGGAAAACCAACATGACCGCCATGTGGTGGTTGCCACAGTGTGACATTGGCACTTACTTTTCCCAAAGTTGGAAGGCTACTTGAGGGTATGAATGGATCATTTTGAGCGTTCAGCGCCAATGCAGGCACAGCAATTTGATGCATGTGAGGCAACGCGGAGGCTCGCAACCAGTAGTCCTGCGTATTTTTGAAACCATGCAAGGGCGCTGTGAACACATCGTCAAACTCATAAAGGTCTTGGGCAGCCAATAGTTTTTGCGCATCAAACAAACCCGGATGTTGTTTCAATTTCGCCATGGCTTTGGGCTTCATGGTGCTCAAAAACATGCGCGTGTAAACCTGCCGATTGAAACCTTCGCCAATGGCCTTGCCGCTGGCACTCAAATCCAAAGGGGAACAAATGGAGGCTACGGCAGACACTATTTTTTGTGCGGACTGTCCTTGCTCACCAGCCCATCGCATCAGCGCGTTGCCACCCAATGAAACACCTGCTGCCAGCAAGCCGGGGCGTATTTCTGAATCTACCCTTTGCTTAAATTTAATCAACAAATGGTGAACCTCCTCATGGTCACCCGAATGGTAGGCCCGTGGTGCCAAGTTCAAAGTACCACTGCAACCCCTAAAGTGCGGTATGGCAACGTCACAACCGTTTGTCATGCCCCAATCGGCAAAGGCCTGCGAATAGTGGCTGCCAGAAGAGCCTTCGAGGCCATGAAAAAGAACCAACAAAGGTCTTGGCAATGTGGGCGTTGGCATTTCGCAAAAATCAACATCCACAAAATCTTGATCAGGGGTGGGCCATCTTTCGCGGCGCCATGTGGGAGGCGTTAATTCAAAACGGCGTGACCAGAGGGCTGGCCAGATGGTTTGCAGATGTCCGCCGGGCAACCAAAACGGTGCTGTGTAGTCAGTCAATGCAACACCGAGCGCGTAGAAGAAATATCGGCAGGTGCATTGGGCGTACCAGGGCTTGCATGGTGCGCCACCATGCGCCAACCTTGGGGCGTCTTGTGATACACGTTGGTGGCTACCACAAAGGCCGTTTGAGGTCCGTTGGTACCCAACACTTCAACACGCTCCACCAAGTGATGCATGGCACTGGCCAAAGAATCGACCTTGTGCACTTGTGTGGGCTGCGCTTGTACCGTGCCGTTGGCAAACATGGCTTCAAAGTTGGCACGGATGGCGCCAGCGCCAATCAAACGCGGCCCACCTGGATGGACACACACTATTTCTTCTTCATCGGCCCAACATGCCATCAAGCGTTCAATGTCACCCTGTCTGAGGGCGTCATAAAACGCTGCTTCAACGTCGTCTGGATTGCCGCCCAATGTGGCGGCTTGAAGTTTGGCTTTGCGCATGGTGTCCTTAGAAACAAAAAACCCGGCGTGCGCCGGGTTTCAGAAAACTTGTCGGCGTGTGCAACGCCCACATTTTATTTTTTAGTGCGGAACTTGCGCAAGGCAGCCAGTTGTGCAGCAAACACTGCCAACTCACTTTGCGCACGCGCCATGTCGATTTCGGACTTGGCATTGCGAAGAGCATCTTCAGCAGCAGACTTTGCAGCGTTGGCTTTCTCTTCGTCCAAATCTTTACCGCGAATAGCAGTGTCAGACAACACGGTCACGTGGTCGGGTTGCACTTCCAAAACACCGCCAGCCACGAAGACAAACTCTTCGGTGCCGTCGGCTTTTTCGATGCGAACAGAGCCAGCCTTGATGCGTGAAATCAACGGTGTGTGACGGGGGTAAATGCCCAACTCGCCAGCCTCACCAGGCAAGGCCACAAAACGGGCTTCGCCTGAGAAGATGGACTCTTCGGCACTGACCACATCAACGCGGATGGTGTTCATAGTTTGTTCCTTGAAAAGGGTTTACAAAAATGGCTTACGCCATTTTCTTGGCCTTTTCGAAGGCTTCATCAATGGTGCCGACCATGTAGAACGCTTGCTCGG
>CANKXC010000136.1 GCA_947487355.1 Comamonadaceae bacterium
GGTGGCAAGTTGGTGGTGAGCCTCAAATCGGGCAACACCACCTTGGCCGATGCCAAACAGTTTGTCGGTTTCCAAGGCGATGCCAAGGCACCCACTTCTTTGCTTTTCAAACACAACGGTTTGCACCTTGATTTGCAAATTAACAAGGCGCATGCCATTGGTAAAACAGACCCTGCAGGTGTGTCCGACTTGGTGGCTGAATCAGCGCTGTCCACCATTCTCGATTTGGAAGACTCAGTGGCGGCAGTCGATGCAGAAGATAAAGTTTTGGCCTACAGCAATTGGCTTGGTATTTTGCAAGGCTCATTGTCAGAAGAAGTGCAAAAAGGTGGCAAGACATTCAAGCGCACTTTGAACGGCGATCGCGTGTACACCAAACCCAGCGGCAAAGGCCACGAGGTGTTGCATGGCCGCTCATTGTTGTTTGTTCGCAATGTGGGCCACCTGATGACCAACCCAGCTATTTTGTACAACGCTGCCGATGGCACGCAAAAAGAAATTCCTGAAGGCATCATGGACGCCATGATCACGACCACCTGTGCCATGGTGGATTTGCAGAAAAAGAAAGGTGCCGATTTCCGCAACAGCCGCACAGGCAGCGTCTACATCGTGAAGCCCAAAATGCATGGCCCCAAAGAAGTGTGTTTTGCAGACACCTTGTTTGGTCGTGTCGAAAAAGTATTGGGACTGAAGCCTTCCACCGTCAAGTTGGGCATCATGGACGAAGAGCGTCGCACCAGCGCCAACTTGGCCGCCTGCATTGCGGCTGCCAAATCACGCGTGGCCTTCATCAACACAGGATTCTTGGACCGCACAGGTGACGAAATGCACACCTGCATGTTGGCAGGACCCGTCATGCGCAAAGGCGATATCAAAGGCAGCACTTGGCTGGGCGCTTACGAAAAAGCCAATGTGGCCGTGGGCTTGCAAGCTGGTTTGCGTGGCCGTGCACAAATTGGCAAGGGCATGTGGGCCATGCCCGATTTGATGGCCGACATGTTGAAACAAAAAATTGGCCACCCAAATGCTGGCGCCAATACCGCTTGGGTGCCTAGCCCCACAGCGGCCACATTGCACGCCATGCACTATCACCAAGTGAACGTGCCTGCATTGCAAAAGCAAATGGAAAAAACCATTGCCAAGCACAGTGCCAAAGATCTGCGTGAAGAAACTTTGAACAAATTGCTGCAGTTCCCCGTCGTCACGCAAGCACAAGCCGCTGAGTGGACCGCACAAGACAAGCAAAACGAACTCGACAACAACGCCCAAGGCATCTTGGGTTATGTGGTGCGTTGGGTGGACCAAGGCGTGGGTTGCTCTAAGGTACCCGACATTCATGGCGTGGGTTTGATGGAAGACCGCGCTACTTTGCGTATTAGCAGTCAGCACATTGCCAATTGGCTGGCGCATGGCGTGGTGACCGAAGCCCAAGTGAAAGCCACTATGGAGCGCATGGCCGCGGTGGTGGACCAACAAAATGCAGGCGATCCTTTGTACCAAAAAATGGCCGGTAACTTCAAAACTTCCAAGGCCTATATAGCCGCTTGCGACTTGGTATTCAAAGGCAAAGAGCAACCCAGCGGCTATACCGAGCCTTTGCTGCATGCCTCGCGTTTGAAGGTCAAGGCCGCGGCATAAAAGCATGTGCCAACTCTTGGGCATGAATTGCAACACGCCCACCGACGCCACTTTCAGTTTCAGTGGCTTCTCACAAAGGGGCGGTGTCACCGACCATCATTCAGATGGTTGGGGGATTGCCTTTTTTGAGGGGGTGGGTGTCAGGCATTTTGTCGATCACCAAGAGGCCAGCAAATCACCGGTGGCCGAACTGATTCGACGCTACCCGATCAAAAGTCAAAATGTCATTGCACACATTCGCAAAGCCACACAAGGCGGGGTGTCGCTAGAAAACTGCCATCCCTTTGTGCGCGAGTTGTGGGGCCGCTATTGGGTCTTTGCCCACAACGGCAATTTGGAAAATTTTCATCCACGATTGCATGGGCATTTTCAACCCGTGGGTCAGACCGACAGCGAGCGCGCGTTTTGTTGGATCATGCAAGAGTTGTCAAAATCTCATGCATCGGTGCCCAGTGTGGAAGAACTCACTTTGACGCTGCGTGAGTTGGTGCCGCAAATCTCAAAGCACGGCACGTTTAATTTTTTGCTGTCGAACGGACAAGCTTTGTGGGCCCATGCCACAACAGACCTGCACTATGTGCTGCGCAAATTTCCCTTCAAAACAGCTACCTTGAAAGACGAAGACGTGCAGGTGAATTTTGCTGAGCAAACCAACCCGTCAGACCGTGTAGCTGTTGTAGTGACAGCACCACTGACATTGGATGAACCTTGGACCGCCTTCGTACCAGGCGCGGTGATGGTGTTCAAGGACGGTGAATTGCTTTAAAGCAGCAACGCTTTGAGCTTAAGACGCTTGAACGGCCGCTTCAAGCGCATCGATGAAGATGGCCGCCACATCACAACCTGTTTGGTCAAAAATTTCTTGAAAGCATGTGGGGCTGGTGACGTTGATTTCAGTCACGTTGGTGCCAATGACATCCAAGCCAATGAGCAACAAACCACGCGGTGCTAAAACGGCGCCCACGCTTTCTGCAATGGCCCTGTCATTGTCGTTCAAGGCCTGTGCCACACCTTTGCCGCCTGCGGCCAAGTTGCCGCGAACTTCACCGCCTTGTGGAATGCGGGCCAAGCAGTAAGGGACTGGCTTGCCGCCAATGATGAGCACGCGTTTGTCGCCCTGGGCAATGGCGGGCAAAAACTTTTGCACCATGACCGACTGTGCGCCGTCTAGGTTCAAGGTTTCAATGATGGACCCTAGGTTCATGCCATCGGCGCCCACTCGGAAAATACCCATGCCGCCCATGCCATCGAGCGGCTTCAAGATGATGTCTTTGTGCTCGGCATGAAAAGCTTTGATGGCGTCAGCCGAGCGCGTGACCAACGTAGGGCCAATGAATTGCGGAAACTCCATGATGGCCAGTTTTTCGGGGTGATTGCGCAAAGCTTCGGGCTTGTTGAAAACTTTGGCACCCTCACGCTCAGCCTGACTGAGCATGTGTGTGGCATAGAAAAACTCAGAGTCGAAAGGCGGGTCTTTGCGCATGATGACAGCGTCAAAATCTTTGAGCCATGCCTGGCGTGATGCAGTCACTTGGTACCAAGCTTGTGAATCGCCAGTCAGGTGCAGGTCTTGGACCTGCGCTTTGACGCACTCGCCGCGCTGCCATTGAATGTGCGGTACTTCGCAGGCGCTTACCTTGTGGCCACGCTTTTGCGCTTCGCGCATCATGGCAAAACTGGTGTCCTTCTTGATCTTGAAGGAGGCGAGGGGGTCAACAATGAAAAGTATGTTCATGCTTACATATTACGTCGATATTGACCGCCCACCTCAAACAAGGCATTGGTAATTTGACCCAGCGAGCAAACGCGAACTGCTTCCATGAGCACTTCAAACACGTTCTCGTTGTGAATGACAGCTTGCTGCAGGCGTGACAACATGGCGGGCGATTCTGTGGCGTGCTTGTCGTGGAAGGCATGCAAACGATCGAGTTGAGATTTCTTTTCTTCTTCTGTAGAGCGGGCCAACTCCAGCTTCTCAAGCACTTCGTCGCCTTTGGGGTTGCGGAAGGTGTTGACACCAATGATGGGGTACTCGCCAGTGTGCTTGAGCATTTCGTAGTGCATCGATTCGTCTTGAATCTTGCCGCGCTGGTAGCCTGTTTCCATGGCACCCAACACGCCGCCGCGATCGGCAATTTTTTCAAACTCAGTGAGCACGGCTTCTTCGACCAACTCGGTCAGTTCTTCAATGATGAAGGCACCTTGGTTGGGGTTTTCGTTTTTGGCCAAGCCCCACTCGCGGTTGATGATCAGTTGAATGGCCATGGCACGGCGCACGCTGTCTTCTGTGGGCGTGGTGATGGCTTCGTCAAACGCGTTGGTGTGCAGCGAGTTGCAATTGTCGTAAATGGCAATCAATGCCTGCAGCGTGGTTCGAATGTCGTTGAACTGAATCTCTTGCGCGTGCAGCGAGCGACCTGAAGTTTGAATGTGGTACTTCAACTTTTGGCTGCGCTCGTTGGCACCGTACTTGTTCTTCATGGCCACCGCCCATATGCGGCGTGCCACGCGGCCCAGCACGGTGTACTCGGGGTCCATGCCATTGCTGAAGAAGAAGCTCAAGTTGGGCGCGAAGTCGTCAATGTGCATGCCGCGCGCCAAGTAGGCTTCCACGAACGTGAAACCATTGGACAGGGTAAAGGCCAGTTGGCTGATGGGGTTGGCACCCGCTTCGGCAATGTGATA
>CANKXC010000137.1 GCA_947487355.1 Comamonadaceae bacterium
TTGCCGCCACCCAATAAGCGCACCACATCAATTTGATGGGCGGCCTGGCTGTGAATCACACCGCCGCCCAATGCGGTGTTGAGTTCTTCTGGGCGCCTGGGCCGGTACAAAAAGTCTGTGTAGTTGAGGGCCGTGATCATGCGCACTTGGCCCAACTGACCCGACGCAATCAGATGTCGCGCACGCAATACAGGCGCATTGAAACTGTGACTGTGCCCCACCATGAGCTGGACGCCAGCTTGCTGGCATGCGTTCATCATGCGGGTGCATTCTTCCAAAGAAATGGCCATGGGTTTTTCAACCCAAACATGCTTGCCGTGTTGCGCGGCCAGCGCCACATGCTCTGCATGAAATTGATGGGGTGTAGCAATGTAGACCACTTCAACTTCTTTGAGGGCACACAATTCGGCCACACTTTCAACGGCCACTGCTTGAAAATCTTTTTCAAATTGTGCTTTGGCACTGGCAATGGGATCGGTGGCCGCTACCAACTGAATGCGTGAGTCTTGCATGAAGGTGGGCAGCATCAAGGTGAATGCCCGGCCCAAGCCTGCAACGCCAATCTTGAGAGGGGGAATGTGGGCTTGCGTCATGTGCTTGAGTTTGAAGTTGAGCTCAAAGATCAATCTCAATTAGGTCGTTGGCTTGGCTGGCGCGTGAGACGCACACCATGATGTGATTGCACTTGTCTGAATCGGACAGAACAAAATCGCGGTGCTCTACTTGCCCAGCCACCAAGGCAGTTTTGCAACTGCCACAGGTACCACTTTCACAAGAGCTGGGCACGCGGTGACCTGCTTTGCGAAGCGCTTCCAGAATGCTTTCCTTTTCTGCAACGGGCAGCACAGTTTGTGACTTAGACAGCTTAATTTGAAACGGGCTGTTGGTGGCGTGTTGCGCAGCATTGACGCCAAAGCTTTCAAAATGCACACGGCCCTGTGGCCAATGGCCGCTCATGTCTTTCACAGCATCCATGAGGCCTTGCGGGCCACAGCAATAAATGTGGGCTTGGCTGGGTTTTTCTAGTAAAGGCCAAAAATCCAGACCCGCATCGGGATTGCCGCCATCAAAATGAAAACTGACTTCGCCAGCATTTTGGAGTGCTTGCAACTCTGGCATGAAGGCAGCACCTTCTGCATCCCGTGCGCAATAGTAAAAGCGGAAATGCCCTTGACCACCTGCTAATTGAAGCTTGGACATTTGTCTAGCCATGGACAGCAAAGGCGTCACGCCAATGCCGCCCGCAATGAAGATCACTTCATGCGAGGGGTCGAGCAGTTCGAAATCTTTCTTGGGCGCGCTGGCCTGCAACATTTGCCCCGCCTGAACTTGTTCAATCATGCTTCGTGAGCCGCCGCGTCCGTTGTGCTCTAGCTTGATGGCAATTTCGCAAAAACTGGTTTCTGAGGGGTCGTTGCAGAGCGAATAATTGCGCCGCTGACCAGCTGGCGTTTGAACCGTGATGTGCGCGCCGGCTTTGAACGCGGGCAAGCTTTGTCCTTCAGGATGAACCAGCCTAAAAGACCAAATGTCTTTGGCCACTTGGCGTTTGTCTTGGACAAGCAAAGTTGTTAAATCTGAATCAAGCACTTGCGTCATTTGATGAGGGGCTGGGTAAAAACGAATGTCAAAAAGTAATGAAAAAAAGGGTCTTGTCAGTGTGTCACTTGACAAAGATCATGTTCATCTATTATCTTAGGGCTCTAAGAATAATTGCGCAACCGTCAAAAAATAACCCCTTTATTTGAATGTCTCAGAGAACTTAAGAACCATGATAACCCCCGAAGAAAATGACTTGCTGTGTCGTGTCGAAGGCAACGCGCCTATGGGGCAACTTATGCGCCGGCAGTGGATTGCTGTTTGTTTGATTGAGGAAGTCTCTGAACCCGATGGCGCCCCCATTAAGGCGCGAATTTTAGGGGAAGACTTGGTTGTGTTCCGGGACACCAAAGGCAATGTGGGCGTGATGGATGAATACTGCCCACATCGCAAAGTATCTTTGGTTTATGGCCGGAACGAAGATTGTGGTTTGCGTTGCCTGTACCACGGCTGGAAAATGGATGTGGCTGGCAATGTGGTCGACATGGCTTCGGAGCCTGCCGGCAGTGGCTTGGTTGAAAAAGTCAAACACCGCGCTTTTCCAACCAAAGAGTGGGGTGGATTTGTCTGGGCTTACATGGGGCCGCCCGAACACCAACCCGAATTCACGCCGCCCCCTTGGGCTCCCAACGCTGAATCGCGTTTGGCTGTGGCAAAAATCATTGTGCCGTGCAATTGGGCGCAAATTTTGGAAGGGCAAATTGACTCAGCCCACAGCTCCAGTTTGCATTCATCGGACATGGTGCCCGCACGCGTGGATGGCGCCAAGGCTACCGACACCCAATGGCTTCGTCCTTCAACCGACAAATCGCCCCGCATGCAAGTGGAGCCCACGCCCTATGGCTTCAGGTACGCGGCCATTCGTCGGCCCATTAAGGATGCACAAACACACGATTACATTCGCAGCACGGTGTTTGTTGCGCCTGCATCAGCGCTCATTCCGCCCAATGACCAGTACAACGTTGCCAACATGAATGTGCCCATTGACGATCACCATACGGCCTTTCATTTCATGGCCTGGGGCAATCCCGAAACTACGCCCGATCATGAAACATGGCGTGCTTTTTTGCATGCCCAAGTTGGACCCGATTTGGATGCGCAATTTAATCCGAAGCGAACGCACCAGAATCGTTTTGGGCAGGACCGTCAAGCCATGAAGGCTGGCAATTACACAGGCATTCAAGGCATTCCAAATCAAGACATGGCCATGTGGGTGTCGATGGGCCCCATTGTGGACAGAACCCACGATCGTTTGGGCGCCTCCGATCTGGCCATTGTGGAATTCAGACAAAGAATGTTGCAGGCCGTGCGCAGTTTCATGACGGGCGAGGCCCCTATTGGCACAGGCGACATGCGCATTCCTGTGCAGGTTTGCGCATATCAATCTATCATCCCTAAAACCACAGACTGGCGCCAATATGATGCGCAGCCTGTTTAACCATTAACCACTGGAGACATCTCAATGAAACGTCGTGAACTGTTGGCTGCATCGGCTGCACCTTTGTTGGCCGGTCTACAAATGCCAGCCTGGAGTCAGGCTAGTTTTAACTTCACCAAATCAGTGAAGTTCATTGTGCCGTACGCACCCGGCGGCTTGCCCGATACGGTGGCGCGTGTTTTTGCGCTGCGCATTGGTGAACGCATTGGCCAAGGCGTGGTCATTGAAAACAAGCCCGGTGGCAATGGTGTGGTTGCAGCGCAAGCGCTGGCCAGCAGTCCCAATGATGGCCATACTTTTTTGGTCACTGATGGCTCGATGTTTTCGATCAACCCGCTCATTTACAAAAGCTTGGCCTACGATTTGAAACGTGACTTTGCGCCAGTGTCTTTGTTGGCCCGTTCGCCTTTGTATTTAGCCGTTCACCCCAAAGTGCCAGTCAACACACTGCAAGAGTTTGTGCAGTATGTCAAAGCCAGGCCCGATCAACTGAACTACGGCTCGTCTGGCATTGGCAGCAGCCATCACCTCACCATGGAAGCCATCAAGGCTGCCTTGGGCATTGATATCAGGCACGTGCCTTTCAAAGGTTCAGGCCAGTCTGTGCCTGCATTGATTGGTGGTCAGGTGGAATGCTTGTTTTCTGCATTGCCCTCTTTGGCAGGCTTTGCCAAAAGCAATCAAGTCAAAATTTTGGCCAGCAATGCGGGTCAACGCTCTTCTTTGATGCCCCAAGTTCCTAGCATTTCAGAAATTATTCCTGGCTTTGATTTCGCCGTCATCATTGGTGCGCTTGCCCCTGCCAATGCACCTGCTGGCGCCATTGCACGCCTCAGTGCCGAAGCTGCCGCAGTCAAGAACCACCCCGAGTTGTTGGCCACCATGGGCACGGCAGGCATTGACGCTGTGGGCAGCTCTCCCGCAGACTACGTCAAGGCCATTCAGTCTGAAAACGAACGCCTTGCCAAAGCTGTGGCGCTGGCTGGTTTGAAACCAGAATAATTGAGGTCAAAGAACACCATGGCCAAACTGCCTCTCAGCTTTGCTTGTTGGAATTACGATCGCACCCGGGCATTGATGGATGGCAGTGTTCAAGTCGATGGCATCGATCTCAATTATTTGAACTTGCCTGTGGAAGAAACTTTCTTCCGCATGGCGCGTTTTCGCGAGTTTGATGTTTGTGAAATGTCCCTGTCGTCTTATTGTGTTTCATTGCACAAACCCGACAGGCCGTTCATTGCCATCCCTATTTTTCCGTCAAG
>CANKXC010000138.1 GCA_947487355.1 Comamonadaceae bacterium
CCAGAGAGTAACCAATGCGCCAAAATTTTGGCAGCCACAAGAACTGAAAGGCTATTTGGGGATAGGGACATTTGCTCCAAAGTGCCATCGGCGTAATCGGCTGCAAACATGCGCCCCAAAGACAGCATGCTGGCCAACAAAGCACCCACCCACAAAATACCGGGCGCCACCAAGCGCAGGGTGTTCATTTCGGGGCCAATGCCCAAGGGGAACAAGGCGGCCACGACCACAAAGAAAAACACAGCTGTGATGACTTCATTTTTGCGCCGCATGGCCAAAGTGAGGTCGCGTTTGACAATGGCAAAAAAAGCGCTCATGCCGTCAACCTGTACGCTTGGCCTTGACCCGCCAACGAAACCGCTTGGTGGCTGGTCAAGAGCACCATGCCCTGCCGGTTGAGGTGCTCGTTAAGCACTTCCGTCAAAACCTTTTGGGCCGCGGTGTCCAAAGCCACAAAGGGCTCATCCAGAATCCACAACTTGGCGGAACTTAGCAACAAACGCCCCAATGCCGTTCTGCGCTTTTGCCCTTGAGACAAAACTCGAACGGGTAAATGCTCACGGCCCTTCAATCCAAGCTTAGAAAGTGCCAGTTTGGCATCGGCCAAAGACAAAGACTGGCCTGAAATGGCCGCATCAAACTGAAGATTTTCCAAGGGGGTCAGGTCTTCTTTTAGCGCCAACTGGTGTCCTAAATACGCCAAATTAGCCCTAAATTCGTCGATATTGTTTAAAACCGGCTGACCCTGCCACTGAATTTCGCCATCTTCTACAGCGCTTAAACCACAGGCCAACCTGAGCAAACTGGTTTTGCCAACGCCGTTGTCTCCTTCCAAATGAAGCCAATGTCCTGGCTGCAAAGCAAAAGAAACGCCTGAAAACAGGCGCTTACTACCGCGAGAACAAGAAAGATTGGAGACGCTGAACATGTTGCTGAATCATCGCAGATCAGGCCCATCAAAAATTGACTCACGTCAATCAGTGGGAGGAATAGCCATTGGCACTGCGATTCTATCTTTGGTAACCCCTTAAAAACGATTCAATCCATCTAGTTCCAGTAATTGGAAGCATCAAGCTTTGCCGGTTGAATTTCATTTCAGACAGCTTGCTCTGCCTGCAATGCCTGGGCTTGGGCTTGGGCTTGCCTTTCTAGCTCAGCTTTTTGACAAAGGCTCCAAACGTTTGGCAAACGGTCCAACATTTCAATCCATTCGTACTCAAAGGGAAGCCCTATCCAAGCGCCATTTGTCTTCAGCCTAGAAATACTGAGTTTGATTTGACGTCTAGCCAGATCAAATGTCTTCAATTCCTCTTCAGTCAAGACTTCTCTTTTGGTTTTGGTGAGGTCTGCTTCTAGGACAAACAAGATGTCTCTGTGTTTTGCCAGTTCAAGCTTGACGGCTTCAGTAGAGTGAACAACGGGCTTCGGTTCATCAATGGCTGCCAGTTTTTGCGCAATTTCTTTGAAATTTTGTTGCGTTTGAAAATAGAAAATTAACAAGCCCGCCATCAGGGTAAATAGCACCCCGATTAACAATATGAAAAAAATATCCATTCTGGGCCTCGTTTCATTTGCAACTGCGTAGGGCCCCATCCTAATCAACTGTCTCAAAGGCAGCAACTTTATTGTCCGGAACTGGCCTCTTTTATGCAAAAAAACAGCATCAAGGCTAAACTGCGACACCTGTAGACCTTAGCGTGACGACACCCCAAATGATTCAAAGCCTTGCAACCCAAGATAGCTCTCAAACCACCAACCGATTTGGCAGTGGCATTGCAGTACAACGCTTAGAAGACCAACTGCTGCTGCTGGGTGCTGGCAAGTACACCAATGACGTGAGCTTGCCCGGGCAAACTCATCTTGTATTTCTAAGATCCCCCTACCCCCACGCCACCATCCTTAGCCTCGACACCCAAGCTGCCAAAGCCATGCCCGGTGTCCATAGCGTGTTAACGGGCCAAGATTTGTTGGCTGCGGGTCTGAAAACAATGGCCCGCCCCATGAATTTCAAACGGGCCGATGGCGGTGCTTTGTCCAGCACCACCCGCCACATTTTGGCCACCGACCGAGTTCGATTTGTGGGCGAACCCATTGCCGCAGTGGTGGCGGATACCGAAGAACAAGCCAAAAACGCAGCAGAGGCCATTCAAATTGACTTTGACCCCTTGCCCAGCGCCACCCGTTTGTCCGACGCTTTGGCACCTGAAGCTCCGCTCTTAACCGAGGCGCCAGACAACCGAGTGGCAGAGACTCGGTATGGCGACGCAGCAGCCACCCAAGCGGCATTTGATCAAGCTGCCCATGTGGTTCATTTGAACATCGTCAACCAACGACTGGCTGCGCTGTCCATTGAACCTCGCAGTGTTTTGGCCTATGTTGAAAATGCTCGTCTCACCGTTCGCTTAAGCAGCCAAATGCCCACGGGTGTGAGAACAGCTTTGTGCGATGTCATTGGCTTGGACAAAGAAAACGTTCGCGTCATTGTGGGCGATGTGGGCGGCGGCTTTGGCATGAAAACAGGCGCCTACGCTGAAGACATTGTCACGGCCTATTGCGCTCACAAATTGGGTCGACCCGTCAAATGGATTGCCGATCGCAACGAAGAATTTTTAAGCAGTTCTCACGGCCGTGACATTGAGACCAAAGCTTCCATGGCAATTGCCAAAGACGGCAAAATTTTGGGCCTTCGCATTGAGACCTTGGCCAACGTAGGCGCCTACCCCACCATGACCGGATTGGCCATCCAAATGCTCATTGGCCCCTGGGTGCAAAGCAGCGTTTACGACATTCAAACCATCGATTACCACTTTACAGGTGTGATGACCAACACCGCCAGTACGGGTGCATACCGCGGTGCAGGTCGGCCAGAAGCCATTTACAACATTGAACGCCTAGTGGACGAAGCCGCCAGAGTGAGTGGCATCGATCGAATCACGCTACGCCGCAAGAATTTTGTAAAGCCATCCCAAATGCCCTACAAGAATCCGATGGGCCAAGTCTACGACGTGGGTGCATTCGAGATGATCATGGACGAAGCACTCCAAAAATCCGATTGGCTTGGTTTTGCGCAGCGCGAAGCGGCCTCCAAAGCCAAGGGCTTGTGGCGCGGTTTAGGCGTTGCCACGTTTCTTGAATGGACCGGCGGCAATGCGCTTGAAGAAAACGTCAATGTTCAAGTCCTGGCTGACGGCATGATTGAGGTCACCTCCGCTGTCAATGCCATGGGGCAAGGTATTGCCACTTCATTGGCGCAGTTGGTGGTGGATGTCTTTGGTGTTGATATTTCGCAGGTGCGGGTCATTTTGGGCGACACCGATCGTGCCAATGGCTTTGGCAGTGCAGGCTCGCGCTCTTTGTTCACCGGCGGTTCGGCCATGCGGGTTGGCGCTGAAAAAACATTGGACAAAGCCCGCGAGTTGGCGGGTCAAGCTTTAGAAGCCGCGCCCACAGATTTGGCCTATCAATCGGGCAACTTCAGCGTCAAGGGCACAGACTTGAAAATTTCATTGGCCGAATTGGCCAAGAAACAACCTAACGAGCGCATTGAAATTCAATCAAGCACCACCGCCAGTGGCCCTACTTGGCCCAACGGTTGCCACATCTGCGAAGTGGAAGTTAATCCGGCTACGGGCGAAACCCAAGTGGTGTCCTATACCTCTGTCAACGATATTGGCCGCGTGGTCAACCCTCTCATTGTGGAAGGACAGCTTGACGGCGGCGCTGTGCAGGGCATGGGCCAAGCTTTGTTAGAAGCCTTGGTTTACGACACAGAAAGTGGTCAGTTGGTAACGGGTAGCCTGATGGACTACGCCGCACCACGCGCAGACATCATGCCGCAAATGTTCCATACATTTACAAACCAAACGGTACCTAGCACCAACAATGTGCTGGGCGTTAAGGGGGTGGGCGAATTGGGCACCATTGGCGCAACCCCCTGCGTAGTCAACGCCATTGCAGATGCCTTGGCAAGAAATGGGCACTCAAGACAAGCACCCCACCTGCAAATGCCTTTGACTCCCTACAAGCTTTGGGAACAGATGCAAGTAGAATAACTTTTTAAAAAATATGTATGTAATTTAACTAATATTAAAAAACAATACTGAATTAACTTATTAGAATTAAAGTATGTTTTCAAATAACAGTTCAAACAAAGGCAACCCTTATCTGCGATTTTTGCAGCTAGCCAAGGCCATTCAAAATTTGCCTGATGCGCCTTTGTTGGATGCCAACGAAAATGCATTGTTAGAAGCCATTGCCCTGCGGTGG
>CANKXC010000139.1 GCA_947487355.1 Comamonadaceae bacterium
CCTTGATCGGGCTTTTCAGCAGCTGCATCAGGAATCACGATGCCAGAGGCTGTTTTGGTTTCGCTTTCGACACGTTTAACGATCACGCGATCGCCGAGAGGACGCAGTTTCATTGGATCTCCTAAATATGAAACAAGGTTAAAAACAAAAAGCATTCAAAATTGAATACTTTAGGGTTCTTTGGAGGGTGCTGAACTTGTTAGCACTCATCTCCTGTGAGTGCTAATCATAAGGGTGTTTTCTGCAATTTCAAGAGCTTCCATTTATATTCGGTACGAAATCAGGGTTTTTTCCCTTGAGTTGGAAAGCCAATGTCAGAAAAACAAATCGAAACACGCATCAACGGACAAACGGTTCGGTGGGAAGCTGAGTTGGGTGGCAACGTCTTAGGGGCATTGCGACATCGCTTGGGTTTGACCGCCAGTCGTTTGGGATGCGGTCAAGAGCAATGCGGTGCTTGTCACGTTTTGGTAAATGGCCAGTCAAAACCAAGCTGCCTAATGCCCATCGATGCCCTTCAAGGCGCTCATGTGGTGACTTTGGAATCGCATGGCATTGACGATTTGCAAAGCACCCCTTTTTTGAGGGCGCTTCAATCGGCCTTCATTGACGAGCAAGCTGCGCAGTGCGGTTATTGCACCAGTGGGCTGCTGATCAGTGCCACGGCTTTGCTGATGAATGCGCATGAAAGCGTTTCTGATCTTCAAATCAGAGAAGCTTTGGAGCCTCACCTGTGTCGATGCGGTACGCACAACCGAGTCCTTAGGGCTGTTAAGAAAGCAGCGCTTGAGTGTGGCTTGAAGGTCACTTCAAAAGGAGCGGCAACATGAGCGGAAATATGACCCTCAATATGACCCAGACGCCATCCGCCTCTGTGAGTTTAAAAACCAACCCCTTGCTGGCGCAGTGGCTGCGCTTTGAAGCCAATGGCTCAGTCACAGTGTTCACTGGCAAAGCCGAATTGGGCCAAGGTATTTTGCATGCCCTGAAGTTGATGGCAGCGCATGAACTTGAGCTGCCAATGGCTCAAGTGCAAATTCAAGCAGCCAACACGCAACACAGCCCGGACGAGGGCATGACGTCTGGCAGTTTGTCTGTTCAAGATTCAGGCATGGCCATCAGACAAGCATGTGCGCATGCTGCCCAGCTTGTTAAAACGCATGGCTTTGCTTCATACGCTGACCTGCGTTCAATCGTCGATCCGAAGTTGCCTGTCGATGTGTCGGTAGCGCCAAAGTCCACAGCCTTGAACATGACGGATGGCCGTGATGACATTGCTGCATTGGTGCAAGGCGAGCCGATCTTTCTTCACGACCTCGGAATTAATGTTGATCTGACCCCAATTAAAAATTTGTGGCACGGGCGGATGGTGCGGGGACCGGGTTTGCGGTCTTCGTTGCAAGTGGAAAGTTGGGCGGGGGCTTTGGCGGCATTGCCTGCTGGTGTTCAGGCTTTTCGGGATGGTAGTTTGGTGGGTGTACTGGCTTCAACTGAAGAATTGGCTGAGCAAGCGGTTAACAAATTGCAGCGTTTGCTGAAGTGGGATGTAGAGGAATTGCCTGCATGCCGGGAGGGGGGTGTTGATTTGTTTGAAGTTGCACCCGCGATGGACTCGCAGGTATTTCATGAGGCGGGTCAGCTTCCTGAAGAAAACCAGGATACTAAGTTTTATGAGGCAATTTACTTTAGGCCAGCTTTGCATCATGGCTCCATGGGGCCCAGTGTGGCCATGGCTGTTTGGGCTTCTTCTGAGGCTGGCGGAGGTTTAAAAGTGTGGAGCCATTCGCAAGGTATTTTTCCTTTGCGCAAAGATTTGGCTTTGGCCTTTGGCGTTGAAGAGCGTCAAATTGAAGTGCAGCACATGCGCGGTGCAGGATGCTATGGCCACAACGGTGCAGACGATGTGGCCTACGATGCGGCATGGTTGGCCAAGCAGGTGCCTGGTCAATGTGTGCGTGTGCAATGGACGCGTGAAGAGGAGATGCAGCAATCGCCGTTAGCACCTGCCATGCGTGTGAAATTACAAGCCACAGTGCAGCAACACGAATTGCTCACGTGGCAGCACGATGTTTGGAGTCAAGGCCACAGTTCAAGACCTGGCCGTGCACCCACACCCGCCTTCAAAGACAGCTGGTTAACCAGTCAAAATTTTCCAGTGTTAGAGCCCATCAACGTAGCCGCAGTGGCTGGCGCTGGCGCAGAACGCAATGCTATTCCGCCTTACCGCAGTTCGCATGTGAAGGTGAATGCGCATCGCTTGTTGGGATTGCCATTTAGAACTTCTGCATTGAGAAGTTTGGGTGCCCATGCCAATGTGTTTGCATCTGAAAGTTTCTTGGATGAGATTGCGCATGACCAAGGCATCGATCCTGTGGCAATTCGCATCAGCAAGCTGATTGACCTCCGCGCAAAAGCAGTGGTTCAAACTCTTGCGGACCAAATCAATTGGCTAGAGCGTCGTCAAAGTCTGGCACAAAAAGAAGGCTGGGGTTTGGGCATTGCTTATGCCCGATACAAAGGCAAAGGGGCTTATTGCGCTGTAGCGGCTGAAGTTGAAGTCACGCACCAAGTCAATGTGCACCGTTTGTGGGTGGTGGCCGACATTGGCGAAATTATTCAAGCTGATGGTGCGGTGTCGCAGCTGGAAGGCGGCGCCATTCAATCGACCAGCTGGGCTTTGAAAGAGCAGGCGCATTGGGATTCAAACAACATCACCAGCATCGACTGGGATGCCTATCCCATTTTGCGATTCAGTGAAGTGCCCGATGTCGATGTGCATTTGATGCCGGGTAATTCGCAAAATGACAAGTCATTGAACTCACCTTTGGGTGCAGGTGAAGCCACCCAAGGACCCACCACAGCGGCCATTGCCAATGCCGTTTTTCATGCAGTGGGGGTGAGGGTTAGGCAGTTGCCATTGACGCCAGACAACTTGGCAAAAGCTGCGCTGGGTTAAGCAGTGTGAGTCGCTAAAAACTGCGTGGCTTAGGTCACAGGCAAGAAGCCGCCTTTTGCTCGAAGTTCGGCGTTCTCTGAACTGGTCAACAAATCAATCATGGCTTGGGCTTGCGCAACACATGTGCTGGTAGACCGAATGCCCGCGGTGTACATGGTGGCCAATTCAAAATCTAGCGGCAAGTTGGCCACCAAATCAATGCCTTGCGTGATCAAAATTTCAGTCACTTGGGTGCAGCCAATGACGTGCGGATCGTCGCACGCAGCCATGGCATTCATGGCGGTGTTGCCGTTGGGATAGGGGCGCAGTTGGCCGGCCACCGTTTCGGCAATGCCCAAGCCATTGAGCACCTTCATAAAGTGAATGCCCGCCGTGGCCAATTGAGGATCGGGAAAATAAATACCTGTGGCCGCCAACATGGCGGCTTTGAGTTGCTCAGCTGTATCCACTTTGGGGTGAGGTGTGCCGTGCTTGACGGCAACCCCTGTTTTGACAGGCCCCAAATGACGTGCGCTGCCAGCCAACACATGCCCCGATGAAGTGAGTTGCTCAATGAGCGCAGCGGTCAAAATGACCACATCACTGGGCGCACCCTCCAGCAACTTTTGTTTCATCAAACCCACGGCACCAAAGGTGCAGGAGAGCTGTGTGTCGGTGGCTTTCTCAATGGCTGGTTTTAAGGCATTGACCAAGCCTTGTGCGGCACCACCACTGAGTAAATGGATAAAGCGTGTCAAAACAATCAATCCAGTTTGATGTTGGCAGATTTGATGACGCCCGCCCACTTGGCAATGTCGTCTTGCAAATACTTGTCAAACTGCGCAGGGTTCAAAACGATGGGTGCAGCGCCTTGTTTGGCCCATTGTTGTTTCACGTCTGGCTGTGATGCAATTTTGGAAACAGCTTCATTGAGTTTGTCGACAATGGCTTTGGGTGTGCCTTTTGGCGCCATCAGACCTAACCAAATGGTGGCCTCATAACCCGCTACGCCACCCTCGTTCAAAGTGGCTACTTCGGGCAGCACATCAGAGCGCACCTTGCCACTGGTACCTACCGCTTTGACTTTGCCTGCTTTAACTTGCTCTGTCATGGTTGTCACGGCATCGAACATCATGTCCACTTGGCCGCCGATCACATCAGTGCGCGCACCCGAGCTGCCTTTGTAGGGCACATGGACCATGTCAATCTTGGCCATGCTTTTGAACAACTCACCAGCCATGTGGTACGGGGTACCAGGGCCTGAAGAGGCATAGTTCAATTTGCCGGGCTGGGCTTTGGCCACGCGAATGACATC
>CANKXC010000140.1 GCA_947487355.1 Comamonadaceae bacterium
GATGACCGTGGCGCCGTAGCCTTTTGTGGCAGCCAACTTAGCGGGCGAGGCATCATGAGGCATGAAGATGGTGGCGGGAATTTGAAGAATTCGCGCAGACAAGGCCACGGCTTGCGCATGGTTGCCCGAAGAATAAGCCACCACCCCTGCCCGCCTTTGTGTTTCATTCAATTTGGCCAAGGCATTGAAGCCGCCCCTGAACTTAAAAGCACCCATGCGCTGAAAGTTTTCACACTTCACATAGATGGTCGCCTGCAATTTTTCGTTCAAGGAACTGGACTGCATCACAGGGGTCTTGTGAGCGACGCCCTCTAGCCGTGCAGCCGCTGCCAAAACATCGTCGAAAGTGGGTACAGCATGCAGCATGAGATTTATTCTATTGAAGAAGAAATTGATTTTGATTAAGCTATTTTGAAATCAAACCGAGGAGACTTTGTGATCAGCTTCAAACTCAATGGTAAACCGACTCAGTCGAATGCCGATCAGTCGGAACCCTTGTTGCACATTTTGGCCAACGACTTGGGGGTCAATGGCCCCAAATTTGGCTGCGGCTTGGCGCAGTGCGGCTCTTGTACTGTCTTGGTCAACGGCGACCCCCTGCGCAGTTGTGTCGTCCCCTTGTCTTCGGTTCAAGGTCGATCCGTCACCACACTTTCAGGCTTGGCCAACAATGGCCAGCCTAGCAAACTGCAACAAGCTTTTATCCACGAGCAAGCTGCGCAATGTGGGTATTGCACTTCCGGCATGATCATGCAAGCCCAGTCCTTGCTGGACCGCAATCCAAAACCGACTGAATCTGAGGTCAGAACTGCGCTAGATGGCAACCTGTGTCGCTGTGGCGCCCACAACAGAATCGTGCGTGCCGTCATCCGTGCCGCCCAAGGAGTTTGAGATGACACATTTGCAAACTTCACGCCGTCAATTTCTCAGAGCATCTGGGGCTCTCACTCTGAGTTTTGGCATTCCTTTAATGGATGTACATTCTCAGTCAGCCCCTGCGCCCGACAAGCCTAGATTGGCTGGCGACTTACAAATTCACAGGAAACTCAATGCATGGATTCGCATCGACAGCGCCAAGCAAATGGTGGAATTGCGCATTGGCAAGGTAGAGCTGGGTCAAGGCATCTTGACCGCTGTCGCCCAAGTTTGCGCGGATGAGTTGGATGTGGATTTTTCCAGAATTCACATCATCTCCGGCGATACAGCCTTGGTGCCCAATGAGGGCGTGACAGCAGGCTCGCTTTCAATGCCTTATTGCGCTACGGCTGTCCAAGCTGCATCGGCTGAAGTGAGAGCCATCTTGTTGGGCTTGGCAGAAGTCAAGTTGAATCAACCCGCACTTCAAATGAAAGTCCAAAACGGCTTGATTCGCGCCAACAACGGCGCTCAAACAAGCTACTGGGACTTGGTGGTTGGTGAATCACTCAACCGTGAAGCCACGGGTCTGGTTAAACCTAAACCCCTGAATGAGCATCGCTATATTGGGCGTTCAGTCCCAAGGCCTGATATTCAGGCCAAAGTCATGGGCGAAGCTATTTTTGTGCAAGAACAACGGCCCCAAGGCATGTTGTTTGGGCAGGTCGTGCGGCCTCCTAACCATGGTGCCAGACTGAAATCAGTCAATTTGAGCAACGTCGAGAAAATGCCAGGCGTGGTTAAGGTGGTTCGCAATGGCAGTTTTTTAGGGGTCATTGCAAAACGCGAAGCACAGGCCCATGCGGCTGCGCAAGCCTTGCAAACTGCGTGTGACTGGCAGGTACCCCAAAACTTGCCGAAGACTGAGGACATGCCTTCATGGCTGCTTCAAACAAAACCTGACGTGGTCATTCCTACCAAGAAGCAATCTCGTGCCAACTCCAGCAGCGCCAACACGCCCATTGCACGCGTTGTTGAAGCTCAGTACTACCGCCCCTATCACATGCATGCCTCTATCGGCACCTCAGCCGGCATGGCCACTTTAGGGGCTGATGGCGTGTTGACAGTCCAAACACACAGCCAATCTGTCTTTCAGACAGGTGAGGCCATTGCCAAAATGTTAGGCATGACCAGAGAAAAAGTTCGCATGCAACACGTGCAGGGATCTGGCTGTTATGGTCACAACATGGCCGATGATGCGGCTGCTGATGCTGCCCTTTTGGCGGTTCAAGTCCCTGGTCAAACTGTTCGCTTGCAATATTCGCGAGAACAAGAACATGCTTGGGAGCCTTATGGTTCTGCCATGGTCATGAAAACCAAAGCCAGTCTTGATGCCCAAGGCAATGTGCTTGATTGGGATTACACATTGTGGTCAACCCCGCATGGCACAAGGCCCAGTGGACAGCCGGGCAATCTCTTGTCTGCGGCCTACCTTGAAAAGCCCTTTGCCATGCCTAAGCCTGTCAATGGCGGTGGGCCTAACTTTGCAGCAGACCGCAATGCCATTGCTTTGTACGATTTTCCTGGTCACAACGTCACCACGCACTTCATCACAGAAATGCCGCTCCGAGTTTCGTCAACCCGCGGGCTCGGTGCTTATGCCAATATTTTTGCCATTGAATCTTTTATAGATGAACTGGCACATTCAAGCGGTGCAGACCCAGTGGCATACAGATTGCGCTTTATGAAAGATGAACGCGCTCGAGATGCCATCGTCAAAGCCGCCGAAAAATTTGGATGGTCACAGTGGCGCAAAACGCCCGGCCGAGGACGCGGCATTGGTTTTGCAAAATACAAAAACATTGCGGGCTACTGCGCTGTAGCCTTGGAAGTTGAAGTCAACCGCCAAAATGGTCGAATTCGCGTTCTGCGCGCAGTGGCCAGTGCCGATTGTGGGCACATGGTGAACCCAGATGGCATCAGCAATCAAATTGAAGGGGGCTTGATTCAATCACTTTCATGGACCCTCAAAGAAGAGGTCCAAATGGACAATACCCGTGTTTTATCACGCGATTGGAACAGCTACCCTATTCTGACTTTTTCAGAAATACCGCCCGTTGAGATGGTGCTAATTGACCGACCAGGTCAGCCATTTTTAGGTGCAGGCGAAGCATCTCAAGGTCCTACTGGCGCTGCTTTGGCCAATGCTGTCTTTGATGCTACGGGCGTTCGATTTAGAACCTTACCGCTAACCCCTGATCGTGTTTTGCAAGCTTTATAAATTTGCAATAGGAAAGCTTTAATGACGCATGGCTGAGGCCATAAGTTTCCCAAGCTTTTCAAAATAATCAATGCTGGTTTGGGTTGGTACTAAATACTTGATTTTCTGATTTTGCTCAGTCTGAAAGACTTTAATCAAACCCGCTTTTTTCAATATTTCGATGCGTCGATGGATGGTGGCTGGGCTGGCAATGTCACTTAACTCCATCGTTTGAGTAACGACCATCGGCTGGCCTTGCGCACTTTTGATGGCAATGGTCTCAAGTAATTTTTTTCCAATTTCATCAATGTCCGAAAGATCAATGCTCGATTTACGCAAAGTCTCAGCTAACACCAAATATCGCAAGTAAATTTGTTTCATGAAGAATTGCTTGATGAGGAATAAAAATTTAAAACTTTTGCCGTTCAGTTTCTGGGCTTGAGTATTTTTGAATGATGAACTTGATGGCCATTAAGACCAACAAAGTTCCAGCCCAATTGCTCAGGGCCATGACCGTGAAACTTGCGGCCAAGTTATCAGTGAGCCCTTGTGAGTAAAACCAAAGTTGATGTAGCAGCGCGCTAAGGGTAGCGAAAAGGAATGATATTTTCAACAAGGTTTGGGGTGACAAAACTTTAAACTCACGGTCTAAACCAAGAAAGCTCACGCTCAGTTGACGGGCTAACCAAGGGGAAAAACCGGCTACAAGACCAGTGATCAAAGCAAAATCAAGCCCCAAATCAGGGTGGACTTGATAATTCCAAAGCATACCTCCCAAGGCGATTCCCAAAGCGCCCGACTCCAAGGCGAGCAAGACTAAGACAAAACGAAAACCACTTGGGAAAAACACCCAATGCACATCAAAAGAAAATTCCGAATCACCAAATACCCATTCATTCGCAAGGAGTGATAGGTAATAAACAGTTGCCGAAACCCCGACAACCAAAAGTTTTTTGATGAACTTCATACGATGGTATTCAATTTGACTATTTTACTTGCGCCAAGCACTGCTGCTTCATGTCGTGCAGTTTGATGCTGTAGCAATAGCTTTTTTCTTTCATCACATTGGCCAGACACATATTTTTGGT
>CANKXC010000141.1 GCA_947487355.1 Comamonadaceae bacterium
CAAATCGGCATTGCGCTGGTGACCGTGACCACGCTCATGTTTGCAACCTTGGACACCAGTGCCAAATGGTTGGTGCAAACTTTGCCAGTGCTACAAGTGGTGTGGCTTCGATTTTTGTTTCACACCATTCTCACAACCGCTATTTTCATGCCTTCCATGGGCAAGCAGTTGTTCTCAATTCAAAATCCTAAGCTGCAGTTGCTTCGTGGCGTCATGCTTGCGCTCATGACTGGGATGAATTTTTTTGCGTTGCAATATTTACAGTTGGCCGAAGTGGGTGCTGTCCAGTTTTCTGTACCGCTTCTCATTGCCCTAATTTCGGCCTGGTTTCTCCATGAAAAATTAGACACGCAACGGTGGTTGGCCATTGGGTTTGGTTTTGTGGGTGTGTTGGTCATCATTCGGCCGGGTAGTCATGGTTTTCATCCCGCTATTTTTCTAAGCATCGCCAATGCGTTGCTTTACGCAGCTTTCAATTTAATGACCCGTCGATTAGCCAGCAGTGATCATCCCATTACGACGCAACTGGCATCTGCTGCCGTGCCGTCTTTGGTGTTGGCACCCTTTGCATTGTGGCAATGGCAGATGCCGGAGGGGTGGTTAACCTGGGGCGTGATTATTTTGACTGGTTTGACGGGCGGCTTGGGACACACGGCCTCAGCTTTGGCGCATCGTTATGCAACAGCTGCTGTCTTAGGCCCATTTTTGTATCAACAAATTATTTATATGACCTTGGGCGGCTGGCTAATCTTTGGCCAGATGCCAGACAGTGCGGTCGTGGTTGGCGCATGCATCGTGGTCATGAGTGGTTTGTATTTGTTGTGGCGAGAGTTTAGGTTGCAGAATTCAGTTGCCTGAGTTTGCGATTCTTTATCTCAACTTTACATAGAAACCATCATTTGCATTCTTGAGCAATGTCATGATGACAAACTAGTCCAACAGACCTTGAAGCTGCTCAAAGGCAGGATGTTTAAGATTATTAAATGATCCTCAGTGCTTCAACGAAGTTGGTTCTTAATGGCTTTATTGCCCAACTAGTTGTCGCATGAATCAAACAATCTCCAAGGTTTTTAAGTCAAAATTTATTTTAAATTTTTTACTTTCTGTGATTTTGATTGGACTGGCTTCATGCGGTGGCGGATCCGCCACCAACTCGGTCACGCAGAATGTAACGACAGTTTCAACGCCCGCTGGTATTGCTGAATTCACGACACTTAGTCTTAGCAACTTGGCCAATTACGCAGCCCCAGTGTTGCCTGCTTATTTCGATGCAACTGTCGGCGCGCTTGACAACACACCTGCCAATAATGCAGTCAACGACAAGGTGGCAACTTTAGGCCGTGTTTTGTTCTATGACAAACGGCTTAGCATCAATGACAGTATCTCTTGCAGTTCCTGCCATCAACAGGCCAATGGCTTTGATGATCCTAGACGATTCAGTCAAGGTTTTTCGGGTCTTGAATTTACAACTGCGCATGCTATGCGATTGGGGAATATTCGCTACTATCAACCAGGCAATATGTTTTGGGACAAGCGAGCAAATTCAGTTGAAGCGCAAGCCAGTCAACCCATTCAACATGCTGTAGAAATGGGCTTTGTGCCTGGCGTTGGTGGCATTCCTGCACTCATCACAAAGATGAATGCATCTTCATATTATCCAGATCTATTTGCGTTTGCTTTCGGTGATGCTGCCATCACGGAGTTGCGCATTCAACAAGCGTTGGCTCAATTTGAACGCGCAATGGTTTCCTACAACAGCAAATGGGATACGGCCTATGCTCAAGTTTTTGCGCCGAATGCCAATAATCGAGGTCTAGGAACTGTGTTGCCTGGATTTACTGCGCAAGAGGATCGAGGTCGACAACTGTTTATTGCTGGCCCCAACAATGGCGGAGCTGGTTGCGCTGCTTGCCATCAACCACCTACTTTTGCGCTGGTTGCCAATTCCCGAAGCAATGGCTTGGATGCGGGGGAGACCATTGTTTTCAAGGCGCCGTCTTTGAAAAATATAGGTCTCTCCAAAGCCTTTATGCACGATGGTCGATTTGATAGTTTGGAAAAAGTCGTTGAGCATTACAACTCTGGCGTCAAGCTCGGCCCGGCTTTGGACAATCGCTTGTCACCCAATGGTCAGCCACTTCGCCTCAATTTGTCGACGGAGGATAAAGCTGCTTTGATTGCATTTATGAATACATTGACCGATACAACGCTCACTAACGATCCCAAGTTCGCTGACCCATTTAAAAAGTGACCAGCAATAAGGCACTCACGAAAAATGAGTGACTAACTTTGAATCAATTTGCCAGCTTGAATTCTTCAATCTCAATCATGATTTCGTTGCGTCTGAACATGGGCAAAGTCCAGGGAGGGTCATAACGTGACAGTTGCGGGCTACTCAAAGTTTTCATTTTCTGAGCAAGGACCCAAGCATTTAACTCATCTGTTTTGGTCTGAACGCGTGCCTGATTGTTAAAACCTGTGTAGCTGTTAACCGCAAAAAACTTACCCGGAATTTCACGCAACTTCACCTCTGAGTTTTTGGGCTGAGGTATGTTGGCAAGGGTATATTGAGACGGCATTACAAAATGCACTCGCCATTTGTTGCTGGCCGTCATCACAGAATCAGATGTTGCAGCACTCATTGTGACGGGGGCTGTCATGGCAATTTTTTCAGATTGCGGTTCCAGAGTCACGGGGGCAGTCATGGCAATTTTGGCCGCATTGCCGCTTTGTGCTGACTGATTGTTACCAAAAATGTAGTCAGCAATTCGTCTAAAACCACGATTGGAAGCCTCATCCATGTCCCCCTCCACGGTCGTCTCGGCCACCAGCATGGGGGCATATTGACGGACTTCAAACGTGCCAGTTTTTGAGATCACTTTGAACGAGGGCTCTTCAATGGCCATGGCAGTGGTGTTCCATAAGAGCAGACTAAAAATGAATAGGTTTTGAATTTTCATAGACTCACAGTAGCATTTTTTGTAAAACAATGTTGATCTGACCCCAATTGTTGCCCCCAGTTGTTTGAGGGTAACTCCTTGTACTGTAAGGGGGGAATATGTCTTTAGAATGTGTTGCGGTGCAGCATATTGTGGTCTATTGCTGTGTCCAATGTCAGATCATTGTTTATTGAGAATTTGCAAACATGGCCAGAAAACCAGCCGCTAGTGACACTCGCGCTAAAAACCAAAATGCGGCCCAAGATACCAAGCAAGGTGAGGCTGCTCAAGGGGCAGCCTCTGCCGAGTCTCAGGCCCAGCGTGTCATTAAAAAGTACCCAAACCGCCGGCTGTACGACACCCAATCGTCGAGTTATGTCACCTTGTCAGAAATCAAGCAGTTGGTGATGGCGGGGCAATCTTTTGTGGTTCGCGATGCCAAGTCGGGAGAAGACCTCACACGCAGCCTTTTGTTGCAGATCATTTTGGAAGAAGAATCGGCCGGGGCACCCATGTTCACCGAAGCTGTTTTGTCCAACATCATTCGTTTTTATGGCCATGCCATGCAAGGGCACATGGGTGCTTATTTGGAAAGCAATCTTCAATCGCTCATGTTGATGCAGTCCAAAATGGGTCACCAGCAGCAAAACATCATGGCGCAAATGCAAGAACAAATGCAAAAGCAGACCGCCCAATTTCTCAATGCTTTTGGCATGAAGCCTTGAAAGGCTAAAGCTCAAGGGCCGATAAAGTACTGAAATACTGGGACAATAGGGGCATGAACGAACTAGCCAACGCAGGCCCCATCTCGGCCGCTTCTCCAGTCCCCAAAGTGGGTTTTGTCAGTTTGGGTTGCCCTAAAGCCTTGACCGACTCTGAATTAATCCTCACGCAACTCAGCGCAGAGGGCTACGAAACCTCCAAGACGTTTGAAGGCGCAGACCTTGTCATTGTCAATACCTGCGGCTTCATTGACGACGCTGTCAAAGAAAGCCTTGACACCATCTCTGAAGCCCTCAATGTCAACGGCAAGGTCATTGTGACGGGTTGCCTTGGCGCACGCGAAGCCGAGGGTGGCGGCAACATGGTGCGTGCAATGCATCCCAGTGTTTTGGCAGTGACTGGGCCGCACGCTACGCAAGAAGTCATGGATGCCGTGCACGCCCATTTGCCCAAACCCCACGACCCATTTTTAGATTTGGTTCCCAATGCATTTGGCGAGGCAGGTCTCAAGCTGACCCCACGTCATTACGC
>CANKXC010000142.1 GCA_947487355.1 Comamonadaceae bacterium
GCACCAATCAATTTGACGCCGCGATCGTGTGCTTGGTAATAAGGCTTGGCACCTTTGAAACTGGGCAAAAAGGAGTGGTGAATGTTGATGGCTCGGCCAGACAATTTGCGGCACAGGTCGTCAGACAAAATTTGCATATATCGCGCCAACACCACCAGCTCGGCGCCTTCCGATTGAATGATCTCGTACTGCTTGGCCTCGGCTTCGGCTTTGTTGGCGGCTGTGACAGGAATGTGGTGGAAGGGCACGTTGTAGCTGGCGGCCAGTTGGTAGAACTCGCGGTGGTTACTCACGATGGCACGAATGTCGATGGGCAACAAGTCGCTTTTCCAGCGGAACAACAAATCATTCAAACAATGGCCTTCTTTGCTGACCATGATGACCGCTGGCATGGGCTGGGTGGTGTTGTGCAAATTCCAAGTCATTTGGAAAGGCGTTGCAAAAGTACCCAGCTGGCTGCGCAAATCGGCTTCACCAACTTGGCTGCAGGCAAACTGCACGCGCATGAAAAATAAACCGGTAGCGTGGTCGTTGTACTGCGCTGCTTCTTCAATGTTGCCACCGCGCTCTAGCAAAAAGCCAGACACGGCGTGCACGATGCCCGTTCTATCGGGGCAGGAAAGGGTCAAAATAAAAGCGTGGTTCATGGCCGCCATTGTCGCAGGGACGCGGCGGCTTTGCCAGAAACGGGCAAAAGCCCATCTCTAATTTTGAGATCAGTGAACGACCACGGGCTGCTGAGCCAAGCCGGTGTAGCGCTCGAGGGTGTCTTCAACTTCCTCTTGGGTGGGCGTATTTTGTTGCCATGCTTGGATGTGCATTTGGAACATTTCTGCCCAAGAGCCATCTAAATAAACTTCTTTGCCTGAGCGTTTGTCGACAATCTCAAAACCATGGCGCTCTAAGGTGGGCGCTTGGGAGACGGGTGCCGCCTCACCGGTTTCATTGGCCAACACATGCATGACGGCAAAAGATTCGGATTCGTACAGCAAGTTCATGGTGTCATTCTGACTGAAGTGAATGCCATTTAGATAGGGCTGTTGTAAATTTTTTCAAGGGTTGTGAAAAACTAACAGAGGGCCATCATGGCGGCAAAGCACTGAGTGCTTCGCTGCTGTTCATTTCCATGTCAATGAAACTGCCGCTGGCTTGGGTAATTTTGATGCGCACCGGCATACCGCCATACTTTGGGGACAGCCACATTTCGATTTGGTTGTCGAATTTGCCGCGAGGTAAACAAATCCACCTTTGGGCCTCTAAGCGTTCACCCTTGACATCAATCGGCTCATCCGATTGGTAGGTCATTCGCCAGTTGACGGCATCTCGCCCGGTGGCCGTTTGAATGTTCAGTTCGGTGCCCTTCTTGAAGTTTTGTGACGTCACAGCAGCCGCCATCTGGATGAACAGGCTGACCTGATCTTGGGCGCCAGCTTGCAAGGGTGCGCTGGGCGTGTTGCCGCTAAAGCTGATGGTGCGTTGCTCAGCATCAAAATGAGCTGCACGTTCGCTGCGCCAACTGTCGCTATAACGTTTGGGCATCAGGCCGTCGTCAGCCAACACGCCTTGGCTGCGCCAAATTCGACTTCCAACCAAGAACGCTCTGACGCGCAATTCAGCCTCATAGTTTCGAGGGGTACTGCCTGCAGGCTTGACTTGCCACTTCAAGAAACCAGAAGCATAGTAGTCTAGGCCGCGCTCTCTGCCCGTGAGCTTGTAGTTGATCTGAATGTTTTCTGGAAACGACCCGGGTTTGGCAACCAAGGCTTTGTCTTGGGGTGTTTGCGGTGGTGGCACATCGTTGGTTTTTTCTGGCAATGCGGCAACCGTGTCAATTGGGGTAGGCGGTGTGTTTGTGGCCGGCGGCATCTCTTGTGCCTGTGCGGGCAATGCTTCGGGTGCCACTAGGGGTTCTGGCAAAGCTGGGGAAGCAACAGCAGACATGCCTGCAGGGCTTGCCTCTGCGCCTTGGGCGGGTGCGGAAGGGGCTTTGGGTGGTGGGCGTTGCGTTTTTGGGGCGGCTTGGGCTGAGGTTTTTGCCGCAGGTTCAGGGGAGAGCGTTGCGGGGGCCAAAACCCGCGTTTGCAAGGGCCCCAACTTTTGTGATTCAGAATGCAAGCGCCAAAGGCTTTCGCCTGAGCTCATCAATATGCCAAGATGCACCAACAAAACCAAAAGCCCTAAAGCCAGCAATTTTTGCCGGCTAGGGAGAGTCCTATTCAGATTGGTTAAACTGAACATCTAATGTGAATCCATTGCAAAGAATCGAAGAGTCTCTATGAAATTAGCCACCTACAAAGATGGATCGCGTGACGGCCAACTGCTTGTCGTGTCTCGCGATCTCAGCACAGCGCATTATGCGACCGGCATTGCCCAGCGGCTGCAGCAGGTTTTAGACGATTGGAACTTTTTAGCACCGCAACTGGAAGATTTGTACCAGACCTTGAACAGCGGCAAAGCGCGACACGCCTTTCCCTTCGACCCTAAGCTTTGCATGGCGCCCCTGCCAAGAGCGTATCAGTGGGCCGACGGCTCTGCGTACCTCAACCATGTGGAGTTGGTTCGTGCCTCACGCAAATCAGTCGTGCCAGAAAGTTTTTACAAAGACCCCTTGATGTACCAAGGCGGCAGCGACGATTTTCTTGGCCCTTGCGACCCCGTTGTTTGCCCTGATGAAGCTTTCGGGATTGATTTTGAAGCAGAAATTGCGGTCATCACAGGCGATGTGCCAATGGGCGTTTCACCCGAAAACGCATTGGATGGCATCCGTTTGGTCATGATTGCCAACGACGTGAGCTTGCGCAATTTAATTCCGAATGAGCTGGCCAAAGGCTTTGGTTTTGTGCAGAGCAAGCCAGCAACGGCTTTCAGCCCCGTGGCCGTGACCTTGGACGAGTTCGGAGATGCCTGGGATCATGGTCGCGTGCATTTAAGCATGCAGTCGACATGGAATGGCCGCAAGGTGGGCATGTGTGACGCAGGCCCCGAGATGACTTTCCACTTTGGCCAACTGATTGCCCACATTGGCAAGACGCGCAACGTACGCGCAGGATCTATTGTGGGCAGTGGCACTGTCAGCAACAAAAGTGTTGAGGTCAATGGCAAGCTCGAGTGGCCCAAAGGCTACAGTTGCATTGCCGAAAAGCAAGCCATTGAAACCATTTTGGATGGCAAGCCCAGCACCGAGTACATGAAGTTTGGTGACACCATTCGAATTGAAATGAAGGGCAAAGACGGTCAAAGTATCTTTGGCGCCATCGATCAGCAAGTTGCACCTGTCGCTGCTTGAATGCCAATGTGGCTGACAGGGTCAGCCGCGCCACGAATCAATGACAAGCATCAGTGCCAAGCAGCATCAGAACCTGCAGTTTTTTCTACAGCAGTCTGACATGAGATGCAGCGCATGGCAGAGGGGAATGCCAGCAAGCGCGTGATTGGAATGTCTGCAGCGCAGAGTTGGCACTGACCGTATTCTTCCAAAGCAATTCTTTTTAAAGCCAGTTCTACCGCCTCTAGTTCTGCCAGATCATGCTCTTGGATGGCAAAAGCGGTGTCCCTTTCAGTTATGTTTTGTGCATGAGATTGTTCGGCAGTAGACAACTCAACCACAGCCGCTTCGCTGCGACTTGTGGCGCTGCCTCTCTCCAAATTGATTTTTTCGATCAGCTGTACTTTTTGTGCCACCAACAATTGCCGTAGCGACTCGGTTTGTAATTCGTTTTTCATTCATTGCCCCTTTTGATGAACTTTTTTATCTGAATTCATCGTAGGCAGAATGTCAGAATGGCTTGTTGATTCACATCAATTAACTGGTACTTCACTTAACAATTTAGTGGACAATTGCAATGAGTTTTGATTCAGGAAAATGCACATGACCCAGACCATCGACTACAGCAAATACCAAACACTCCGCATCACTCGCCGTGGTACCAATCAAACCGTTCTGGACATTCAAATGAGAGCGGATGGTCCTGGAGGCAATGGCAAATTGCCAACAGCGGGTCATGAAGCGCATTTGGAATTGGCAGAAATTTGGCGCGATGTGTCGCGCGATGACAGTGTGCGAGTAGCCGTGCTGCGCGGCGACGGCTTGGGTTTTTCTGGCGGCGGCGACCTGGCCTTGGTGGAAGACATGGCCAATAACTTTGACGTTCGCACACGCGTTTGGAAAGAAGCACGCGACCTGGT
>CANKXC010000143.1 GCA_947487355.1 Comamonadaceae bacterium
TGCGCTTCTCGCACGGCCTCTGCTGATTTGGTTTTAGAGACTGCCAACAATTTAACGGCGTCTGGCGAACGTCCGACCGCCAAACATGCAAGCTCAATTCGCTTGCGGACTTGGACCCAATTGGCTGAAACTGATGTGCTCATAGAACGAGCTTACCAAATCTGCGTCAGCGTCGGAAATTCAAGCGAAGGAAATCAATGGACTGGCAAGACATCCTGCGCTTGGCGCGAAACATCGGCGCATCGGATGTGCATTTCTCAAGTGGCCAAACACCCTGGCTGCGGCTGGATGGTCGCATGGTGCGCCTCAGCACCATAGAGGCCAATGCTTCAAACACCAGCTGGACTCAGAATGACTTCACACCTATTTTGCGTTTGCTGCAAGTTGACCCAGATTTTCACCATGTAGATTTGGGCCTGACTTTGCCCGGCTTGGGCCGCTTTCGGGTCAATGCCTTCCAACAAGCGCGCGGTCCTTCTCTGGCGTTTCGTTTGATTTCAGACACCCTCCCCACCTTGGACGGTTTGCAGGCTCCTGCTTGCCTAACATCATGGGCCATGCAAAGGGCCGGCCTGATTCTGATCACCGGGCCCACCGGCTGTGGCAAATCAACCCTTTTGGCGGCCCTGTTACAACACATCAACGCAAACCTGGCGGGCCATATTTTGACTTTGGAAGACCCCATTGAATGGCTTCATGCGCCTTTGCAATGTTTGATTCAACAACGCGAGTTAGGTCGGGACACACCCGATTTTGAATCGGGTCTGCGCGCCGCACTGCGCGAAGATCCCGATGTGATTTTGATCGGTGAGCTGCGCGACACCACCACCATTCGCTTGGCACTCACCGCCGCCGAAACTGGTCATTTGGTACTGGCTACTTTGCACACGGCCAGCGCCCCACAAGCCATCGACAGATTGGTCGATGCGTTTCCTTCCGGTGAAAAAGAAGGGGTTCGCAATTTATTTGCCGAAAGCTTGGTAGGCGTACTGGCACAAACTTTGTGCCCCCATGCCTGCGGTACCGGACGCGTGGCTGCGCACGAGGTCATGGTGGGCACAACGGCTGTTCGCAACCTGATTCGAGAGGGCAAAGTAGCGCAGCTTTACTCGCAACTACAAACGGGTCAGGCCGTAGGCATGCAAACCCTCGATCAAAGTCTGATGAAGCTCTATCGGAGTCAAAAAATAAACCAAGCAACGCTGCTAGAACTCAGCAAATACCCACAAAATCTCAATCTGATGGACAATCTTCCACCTGAACCTTTTCCTCTTTCTTAAATCCGCTTACCTGAAACAAAGACATCATGAGCAGCTTGAACGCAAAAACTTACGAATCGGCCCCTTCGCAAAACGTCGCCTTCTTGGGCTTAGGCGTTATGGGCTATCCCATGGCAGGACACCTGGCACGTGCGGGCCACGCTGTCACGGTTTACAACCGCAGCACAGCCAAATCGGCTGCTTGGTGCCAAGAATTTGCCGACTCAAAGCAGCCAGCGCATGCCGCCACGCCGCGTGAAGCCGTCCAAAATGCCGATATTATTTTTTGCTGTGTTGGCAACGATGACGACCTGCGCGCTGTGGTGCTCGGTGCCGACGGCGCCTTTGCCGGCATGAAAAAAGGTGCCATTTTGGTTGACCACACCACCGCCTCCGCCAATGTGGCGCGTGAGTTGTACGCAGCTGCCAAAGCGCAAGGCCTGCACTTCATTGATGCGCCTGTTTCTGGCGGCCAAGGCGGCGCTCAAAATGGTTTGCTAACCGTCATGTGCGGCGGCGATGCCGACATCTTTGAGATCACCAAGCCTGCGGCCATGGCCTTTTCAAGGGCCTACACCCTGATGGGCGAATCTGGCGCGGGTCAACTCACCAAAATGGTCAACCAAGTTTGCATTGCTGGTTTGGTTCAGGGCCTGTCTGAAGCCATTGCGTTTGGTCAGAAAGCGGGCCTTGACATGAATTTGGTGTTGGACGTGATTGGCAAAGGCGCCGCACAAAGTTGGCAAATGGACAACCGCGGCAAAACCATGGTGGCCGACAAATTTGACTTTGGTTTTGCCGTCGATTGGATGCGCAAGGATCTTGGCTTGGTGATGGAAGAAGCCAAGCGCAATGGCGCTCGCTTACCTGTGACCGCCTTGGTCGATCAGTTCTATGCCGACGTTCAGCAAATGGGCGGAAAGCGTTGGGACACTTCCAGCCTGATCAAACGTTTGGGTTGATCAGAGTTTAGGCTGCGCCTGAGGGGACAAGGGCTGAGCGCTGATGCGCTTGAGCTCTTCTTCCGTGATGATTTCAAACACTCGGACCACTTTCACCACGCCACTGACACTGCTGCTGCGCGCAATTTCGGAGGCGCGCTGCGCTTCGCGACTGGTCACACGGCCCAACAAGTAAATCACGCCACGTTCGGTGACCACTTTGAAGGCGTTCGATTGCAGATCTTTGGCATCGACCAACAAGGCCTTGACTTGGCCAGTGATGATGGCGTCCTTGGAGCGTTGTGTCAAAGAACTGGCTGGCTCAATGGCCAAGTCGTTCACAACGGAACTGACGTTTTCTTGGCTCTTTGCCAATCTTTCTGCGCGCTCTTTGTCGGCCGCTGAACCCACTTCACCGGTCAATAGCACCATGCGGTTGTAACTGGTGACATTGACATGCGCGCTAGCACTGAGGTTTTGACGCAAGCCTTGCGCTGTGCGCAACTCAATGCCCTCGTCTTCCAATTGAATGCCTGTGGTGCGACGGTCAATGGCCACCAAGCCACTCATGACCGCACTGCCGACCATCAAGGGTGCGCAGGCAGACAGGCTACTGAGAACAGCACCCGCAGCCAGCGTTGCGAGCATCAAGCGTTTGTAATTGGCATTCATTTGAAAAGTCCTTTGAAAAACTATCGGTATTTTATATCTGGGCCGTTTTGAAGACCGTGATAAACCGCAATAGCTTGGCGGATTTATTCGGATACGGCATCTGGGTCGCCCATGAGCTGGGCATCAACGCCATCGCACAGGCAATGCAGTGCCAGTTGTTGCACCTCGCGAATTCTGGCGGCACGGTCGTGAGGGATGCCTACATGCACATCGGTTTCGCGGAGTGCCTTGGCAACCGCACCGCCACCTTTGCCAGTCAATGCAATGACACTCATGTCGCGTTCATGTGCGGCATGAAGGGCGCGCATAAGGCCTTCTTCTTCGCCATTGGCCGTGAGGAGCAACAAGACATCGCCGGCTTGACCCAATGCGCGAACTTGCCTGGCCAAGCTGGCATAGGCGGGATCGCCTAGTCCTTCGTGGCGCAAAGCAATGGCCGCCAATTCGGGGCGCTCGCGCTCGAATCCGCCCACAAACAAGCTGGCGAAATACAGCGCCAAAGCGGCCGAACTGCCTTCACCGCAGACCAAAACTTTGCCGCCACTGGTGACGCAGGCCATGAGCGCTTGCACGCCGGCATCCAATGGCTTGGCCAAAGTTTCAGCGGCCTGATATTGCAGGTCGGCACTGTCAATGAAGTGTTGTTGGATGCGCAGGTCTAACATGCACCGAATGATACCCTTAGCCTTTGGCCTTTGGCCTTGGGGCCAGCAAATTACCAAGCATCTGCATCAAATGCAGCCTTCTGCCAATTGAGGCCATGGGACTCCCAGGCAAGAACGTCGAAGCGCGTGGGCGGTAAGGTGCGGTATCGCCACAGAAAGTAGCGTGCCGCAAAAATGATGCGGCGTTGTTTGGTGCGACTGACACTGCCCAAAGCACCCCCAAACCGACTCAAGGTGCGCTTTCTGACCTCGACAAACACCACGGTACCGTCAGATTCTTGCAAAATGAGGTCAATTTCGCCGCCACCCCGGCCGGGCGTTCGATAATTGCGGTGCAGTAAACGCAAACCCTGCTGTTGTAAAAAATACAGCGCGTCATCTTCTGCTTTATCGCCCGCTTGTTTGGTGGTTTGCATGCTGCTTCAATTTGTGAGACCTAGGAACCCCATTGACGTCATCTTTTGAAAATTCTGAAAACTCTGCAAGGTCTGAAGGGGCAGGCTTGGTGCCATCGTCAAACAACGTAGGCATGTCTGTGTCGTCGGTGTATGGCAAAGCTTTTCAAGCAGCTCGCGAGGCAGTGGGTCCTCAAAACCACCCCGCCAGCACACTGTATGTGGTGGC
>CANKXC010000144.1 GCA_947487355.1 Comamonadaceae bacterium
TGCAAAGTGAAATGCAGATGTTGCTGTACCAACATCCTGTGAATGATCAGCGCAGTTTGCAAGGCAAGTGGACCGTGAACTCTTTTTGGGTCCATCGCCAAATGGATCAGCTTTACGCGCCCACCCTGCCGGCACAAATTCACTTTGACTTAAAAGAAGCCAGCCTCTTGAGCCATGCCGCGCAATGGCAAGCGCAATGGGAATATTTGGACCGCACCGTTTGCAAGGATTTGGTCGATGCCATGGCAGCAAACAAAGACATCTCTCTCACCCTGTGCAGTCTCCATGCTTGGCGACATTACCGCTTGCAAAAAAGATCCGTTTTGAATGCTTTGATGCGCGCATTCTCACCCACTTCAGTCCAAAAAGAATTAGGCGCTTTACTCAAAGACGCCCCCACCCCATGAGTTTTCAAATATTGACACGCGATGTGCCGCCGCGAAGTGCCTGGTCCTTAGAGCAAGCAGGCATTCACCCCTTGCTGTCTCGCTTGTTTGCAGCTCGCGGCATCTTGAGTCCAGAAGAATTAGACGATGGACTGGCCAAGTTATTGCCGCCCCAAACCCTCAAGGGCACGCAGGAAGCGGCCCAACTTTTGGCGCATGCCATTAAGCATCAACGCAAGGTGTGCATCGTGGCCGACTATGACTGCGACGGCGCTACAGCGTGTGCCGTCGGACTTCGCGGATTGCGAATGTTGGGCGCCCAGCACGTTAGCTACATCGTGCCCGATCGGGTGGTCGATGGTTATGGCTTGACCGCTTCTATTGCCAAACGCGTGAAAGAATCAGGCGCAGACCTTCTGGTGACAGTAGACAACGGAATCGCCAGCATCGAGGGGGTGGCAACCGCACAAAGTTTGGGCATGCAAGTGCTCATCACAGACCACCATTTGCCGGCCGCCCAAGTTCCCACTGCCGAAGTCATTGTGAATCCGAATCAAGTGGGCTGCACCTTTGATAGCAAGGCATTGGCGGGGGTCGGTGTCATGTTTTATGTGCTGTTGGCTTTGCGCGCAGCGTTGCGAGAACAAGGTGTTTTTTCGGCAGAAACACAACCCAAACTGGATTCACTGCTGCCCCTCGTGGCGCTGGGCACCGTGGCCGATGTGGTCAAACTCGACAACAACAATCGCCGCTTGGTTGCACAAGGCTTGAAGCGAATTCGCGCCGGCCTGATGCCCTGCGGCATGCAGTCACTGTTTAAAGCCGCAGGCCGTGAGCCCAAAGTGGCCACCACCTTTGATTTTGGTTTTGCCTTAGGCCCCCGCATCAACGCTGCAGGTCGACTGTCAGACATGACCCTCGGTATTGAATGTCTAACCACCGACGATGCCGCGCGCGCCGATGAACTGGCCAGACAACTCGATGCCATCAACCGTGAGCGGCGAGACATTGAAGGCGACATGCGCCAACAAGCCATGGAAATAGCCGAGTCCTTGTTTGATGAAAGTGATGAACCGCCACCCGCCATTTGCGTGTTCGATCCCGATTTTCACGAGGGCGTTGTGGGCATTGTGGCCTCGCGCATCAAAGACAAATTTCACCGTCCCTGTTTTGTTTTTGCGGCCAGCAATGCGCCAGGCAAGGAACACGAACTGAAAGGCTCTGGCCGCTCCATTGCAGGCTTTCACTTACGTGACGCTTTGGACTTGATGGCCAAAAAACATCCTGACTTATTGCTCCGATTTGGTGGTCATGCCATGGCGGCAGGTTGCACCATTGAAGAAGAAAATTTAGAACAATTTGAATCTAGCTTCATGGAAGTGGCAGCTCAGTTGTTGTCGCCTGCCACCCTTCAGCGCAAATTAGAAACCGATGGCCCACTCGATGGCCAGTACCGCCGTGCAGAGTTTGTAGAAGTGATGCACCGAGAAGTTTGGGGTCAAGGTTTTGCGCCGCCTTTGTTCAGTGAAGAAGTCGAAGTGGTGTCCCAGCGTCTGGTCGGTGAAAAACATTTGGCCCTGAAGCTCAAACACCAAGGCCAAGCGGTCGACGGCATCTGGTTTGGCCGAATTGAACCGCTGCCCGCTCGCGTCAAGTTGGCTTATCGTTTGGATGTCGATGAATGGCAGGGGCAAAAACGCGTTCGCTTTTTGGTGGAAGCGGCCGAAATTTAAATGCGCCTTAAAGCACAGCTCAACTTCGTTTAGCTTGCAGGGCTCTCAACACAGCAGGCGAAACCAAACCCTCTACTTTTCCACCCAAGGTAGAGATTTCTCGGACCAAGGTGCTGCTGATGTGTTGCACCGAAGCACTGGTGTGCAAAAAGATGGTGTCGACTTGAGGGGCCAAATGGCGGTTCATGCCCGCCATTTGTGTTTCGTAATCGTAATCGGTGACGGAGCGCAGACCGCGCACAATGACGCTTGCGCCTTGACTTTGCACAAAGTCGCACAACAAACCCGAAAACGGCACCACGCTGACGTTGCCATTGCCTTGAGTGACCTCTTGGGCCAATGCCAAGCGTTCGTCCAAGGTAAACAGCGTTTTTTTGTGATGGGCTGCGGCCACAGCCACGACCACCTTGTCAAACATTTGGGCGGCACGATGAACCACATCTTCATGACCCAATGTGAGGGGGTCAAAAGTTCCAGAGTAAACAGCAATGACAGATCGGCTCATGCGGGGCTCCTGATCAAGTGTGATGATTATCCCTCGGATGGGCGTTGTAGCAAATGTGCGTGCACAGCGCCCGCTTTCATGTACTTGACTGACAACAAGCCACAAGCCTGCACAGCTTCGTCTTGCCACTTTTGAGGGGCTTCCAAATAGACCCAGCCTTCTGGGGCAACCGCTTTGGCGGCAGCTTGAAGCGCTTTTTCAAAAAACACGGCCTCAAAAGGCGGGTCTAAAAAAATCACATCCAAGCTGCCAGGTGCAATGCGTTGGAGGGCCATCATGGCATCGCCTTTTTGAACTTGAACGGTGTTGGCCGCCAGTCGCTTTTGCGTCTCCAGCAATAAATTGACCAACTGAGCATCTTGTTCAAACATCTGAACGGACTGGGCGCCTCTGGAGGCCGCCTCAAAGCCCAAAGCGCCAGTGCCGGCAAAGGCGTCCAAGCATTTCCAACCCGTGAGGTCTTGGCCTAGCCAATTGAACAAGGTCTCTCGCACACGATCGGGCGTAGGTCGAAGTTCTGGTTTGTCGATGACTTTGATTTTGGAGCGTTTCCACTGCCCCCCAATGATTCGCAATTCGTGCGAGGGCGAGCCCTTGACAAGGGCTGCATTGGCAGGTTTGGACGGACTTTGATTCTTGCGCATGGACTAAAGCTTAACTGCTTGTCAGCCCGCTGATTTCATGAAATGAAAAAAAGGCGGTTTTTCATGGATCGAACCTCCGTACAATGCCGATTTATGTTCAGTTTCTTTCGTTCAAAAGCCAAGACCCCACCGGTTGATCAAGCACCTGCGCCCTCAGAAGGCTCCAAGTCGCTAACGGTATCTGACTCACTCTCTGAATCAAATCGGCAGACATGGTTTGGCAAACTCAAAGCGGGGCTGAAAAAAACAGGCGGCAGTTTGGCGGCCGTCTTTACAGGCACCCAAATTGATGATGCGCTGTATGAAGAATTGGAAACTGCCCTGCTCATGGCCGACACAGGTGTCAAAGCGACAGAGCATTTGCTCAAGGATTTAAAAGCGCGCGTTAAAGCCAGCAAGGCCACTGAACCTATGGCCGTCAAAGCTTTACTCATTGACGCCATCACCGACTTACTTCTACCCTTACAAAAACAACTCCACATTGGCGATCAAAAACCCATGGTCATCATGGTGGCGGGAGTTAACGGCGCCGGCAAAACAACCTCTATCGGCAAATTGACGCATCACATGGCTGAACAAGGTGCAAGCGTTTTGTTGGCCGCCGCAGATACTTTTCGCGCGGCTGCGCGCGAACAATTGGCGGTATGGGCTCAACGCAATACCGTTGAAATTATCAGTCAAGCAGGCGGCGACCCCGCGGCCGTTAGCTTTGATGCCGTGTCTGCAGGAAAAGCCCGCGGACGCGACGTGGTCTTGGTCGACACCGCGGGTCGTTTGCCAACACAGCTTCACTTGATGGAAGAACTTAAAAAAATCAAACGTGTGGTGCAAAAGGCAGATGCCAATTC
>CANKXC010000145.1 GCA_947487355.1 Comamonadaceae bacterium
CCAATTTTTTTGCCAATGACACGCTCTCCCGCAGCCACACGGCGATTTAAAAATTGCAATGAAATGCCATAGGCATCTTCAACCGTGATCTCAGAAAAGCGATTGGTAAATGGCACCAGCGTTCGGCGCTCGCGAAGGGCCGCAAACAAATCATCGCCCAATTGTTGAATCAACTCGGGAGTCATGTGCTTAGCCTTTCTGTAAAAAATCGATGCAGCTGCGGTTGAACATGTCACGGTGCTCAACCTGCACCCAATGGCCGCAGCGGTTGACCAACACCATGCGCGCCTGCGGGCAGTTGTCCAACAGTTTGGTGGCGCCGCCCACAGGATTAAAGTGGTCGTTGACACCCCAAAATCCAAATACTGGGCATTTCAACTCATGCAAGCGATCGGTTAAGTTAGGCACCTTCAGCACCGAACGCGCCGCTTGCGTTTGTGTGGCTGCAATTGGTGCGCGCTCGTTGATGATTTCGTCGGTTAGCAAACTGGGGTCAAACAACTGCATGGTCATGACCGCACGCATGGCCTCGGCACCTGTCTTGCCCGATTGATAAATTTGGAACATGTTGGCAATGCCTGGCATGGCCAAATAGGTGTCTAAATCTTCTACGCCGCCGGGCGCCATCAAAATCAAACGGCTCACTTCGTCGGGATATGCCAAGGCATAACCCAAAGCCACCGCACCGCCCAAAGAGTTGCCCAAAAGCGTGATGTTTTTCAAGCCCAATGTATCGACCATGCCTTTAACACCGGCCACAAAAAAATCCAAATCGTATTGGGCAATGTCAGGTTTACTGGAAAGTCCGTAACCCAACAAATCGGGCACGATGGTGCGGTAACCCGCTTTGGCAAACTCAGGGTAGTTGCCTTTGAAATTGCTGTAGCCACTGGCACCGCCGCCTGCACCGTGCAGAAAAATAACCACCTCGCCTTGGCCTTGCTCGTGGTAGTGAATGCGTTGCGTGGCACCAGCGACTGGCGCGATGTCAACGTAGTGACCTTCGGGAATGGAGAATTTTTGCGTCATGGTGATAAGTTGGGTCTGTGTATTTAAGTCAGTGTTTTAAATTTAATCAGCGCTAGATTGCCAGAGCTTGGGCAAGCCTGGATCGGTGGCCAAGATGGCTTGTTTTAACAAGTTGCGCAGAGCGGCAGACTCCAGTTCGCCCATGCGGGAAACCAGGTCGGCTTCAAACGATTTGGCGGCAGCCAAAACATGCAAGATGTCGTCACTGCCCTTGGCACTGAGGCGCAGTGCGCCGGCCAATGGATCTTCCACTAGCAAGCCGCGTTGCACCATGGACTGCAGTGAAATTGCACTGATGTCGACACCGGTATAAGCAATGTGCGCCACGATCTCTTCGGGCTTTAAGGGTTGCTTGACGCTCAGCAATGACAAGATAAAAAAGTCGGTGTCTGAGAGCTGGCGCTGTGAAAGCGTTGGGCGCAAGCCATGCACAAATTGAAAATGCGCACGGCCAAACAAATAACCCAACAAATTTTCAGAATAAGAGGCACCTTCGATGTTCGAGGTTGACTCGGTGGCAACAGGACCCGCTTTTCTGGCTGCTAGGGCATAGCCACCTGTGACGTACAACAAGGGAGGTCTGTTGGCACTGTCGTAGTGCGTTACCTCGCCCACAAAAATGGTGTGGTCGCCGCCTTCGTATTGAAATGCCGTGCGGCATTGAAACCTGGCGCTGCAGCCTTTCAGCAAGGGCGCGCTGTTGCTAGAAACATCCAAATCCAAACCTGCAAATTTGTCCTCGCCGGCCTTGGCAAAGCGGTTGGACAACTCTTCTTGCTCGTTGGAAAGGATGTGCACATTCCAATGGGGGGTGGTGCTGAAAACGGGCAGGCTACGGGCTTTTTTGGCCAAACTCCAAAGCACCATGGGCGGGTCTAAAGAAACTGAGTTAAAGCTATTAGCAGTAACCCCTACTAAGGCGCCATCTTCGGCCTGTGCGGTCACGATGGTGACGCCTGTGGCAAACATGCCTAAGGCCTGTCGAAAGTCCTTTGGGTCGAATGGTTGAGCGGCTTTGTCCATGTCTTTTCCTGATCAATCTACTAAGCTTGAATCTAGCCGAGCGAAATTGAATCCTTCACTCGGACTAGATTCGTCCTTTTAGGCTTCAATGGGTGGGCAATTTAGATTCAAGCGCCTGCAAGTTTTAGTCTGATTGGACGATGATTGAAGCTTCCCAGAGTGGGAATATATGACTGTCTCGCGTTATTTCTTGCTATCTCGCATTCAACATTTTGAGCCTCAATGGCACTACGGAGATTAAACAATGATTACGGTCAACACTGATTATTTAACGCCTGAAGCGCTTGAGTTAATTGAACGTGCCAAAAACATGGCGCCCCGCCTCGCAGAACGTGCACGTGCTGCGGAAGATTCGGGCCTGGTTCAAAAAGAAACCATTGACGAAATGCAAGCGGCTGGATTTTTCAAAGTACTGCAACCCAAACGTTGGGGCGGTTACGAAATGGACCCCCGCGTTTTCTATTCCATCCAAATGGAATTGGCCCAAGGCTGTATGGCCACCGCTTGGATTTATGGTGTGGTGGGCGTGCACAACTGGCAACTTCCCTTGTTCCCCGAGCAAGCACAACAAGATGTTTGGGGCAAGGATCCCATGACCCTCACAGCCTCAACCTACATGCCTGTGGGCAAGGCAGAGCCTGTTGAAGGCGGCTTTAAGTTCAGCGGCCGCTGGAGTTGGAGCAGCGGCGTTGAGCATTGCGAATGGATTTTGTTGGGTGGCTTGCTGCCCAAAAAAGATGGCTCTGGCGAAATCGAGCATTGCACTTTCTTGTTGCCCAAGGCCGATTTTGAAATCGTTAAAAACTTTGACGTCTTGGGCTTGCGCGCCACAGGCAGCCACGATATCGTGGTCAAAGATGCTTTCGTCCCTGCGCACAGAACGCACCGCACCAACGACCACAGCGATGCAGGTTGCCCTGGCCGCGAAACCAACCCCGGATGGCTCTACCGTATTCCATTTACACAAGTGTTCCAGCGCGCTGTATCAACCGCTTGCATTGGCGCAACCGACGGCGCCATTGCCAGCTTCCGACAGCGTGCCGCCACATTTGTGGGCAAGCATGGCTCCAAAACAGCCGAAGATGTAAATTCACAATTGGCTGTTAGCGAAGCCATGATGACCACCGATCAACTCAAGTTGGTGTTGTTCCGCAACTACCAGCGCGTGGTCGATTGCGCCAAGAGCCAAGAACGCATGCCCGTTGAAGAGCGACTCATGCAGCGTGCCCAATCGGCACAAGTTCCCAAATTGTGTGCCGAAGCCGTCAACGAAATCATGCGCGCTTGCGCCGCGGGTGGCGTTTACAAGACCAACTCGATCGAGCGCATTTTCCGTGACTTGCATGTTGCCCGTGGCCACATTGCCAACAACACCGACACCTATGCCAGAAGTCATGGCGCCGTCATGTTAGGTCTCCCCAACGCTGACGCATTTGTTTAACAGGGCAGTTGTATGAGCCAAGCAGCGGGTGCAGCGCACCAGAACTCAACCCCAGAGTTTGATGTCATTGTGGTGGGTTCTGGCGCAGGTGCCTTGCTGGCAGCTATTCGCGCCAGCGACGAAGGCCTCAAAGCCTTGGTCGTCGAGAAAGCAGATTTAGTGGGTGGCACATCCGCTTTGTCGGGCGGTGGTATCTGGATTCCAGACAACCACGACATGCCCAAGGTAGGCCTGCGTGACAGCCTAGAAATGGCCTACCGCTACGTCAAAGCATGTGCCAAAGGCTTGGCCACCGACGACCGCGTCTTGGCTTATGTCGAAACTGCACGGCACATGGCGCGCTACTTGGCCGACATTGGTGTGGCGTACCGCAGCATGCCGCACTATGCCGATTACTACCCGCACATGGAAGGCGCTTTGCCAGGGGGTCGCACCATGGACCCAGTGGACTTCAATGCTGCCAAACTGGGCATTGAAGGACTGAACCTCATTCGCCCTACCAATCCTGGCCAACTGATTTTTGGTCGGATGAACATCAATGCGTTCCAAGCCCGCTCTATGTTGGCACGCGAGCGCAAATCCAAATACATCCTCATGTGGATCATGGCGCG
>CANKXC010000146.1 GCA_947487355.1 Comamonadaceae bacterium
GCTGATCATAGTGCTGTCAGCCGCTATTACCGACCCGAAGTTCAAAGTCCCGGTGGCGGGCGTGAAGGCGCAGCGGCTGCTCAAACTAAAGAATCGGGTCCTGCCCCTGCAGGCACGGCCAATGCTGGTGCCTCTGGTGCCCCTGGAGCCGCAAATGCGAGTGTGGCACCAACGGTAGTGGCCATGGCAGGCATGCCTGCAGCTGGAGCAATGCCCGGTGCTACGGGTACGCCTAACATCAATATCAACATGGGTGGACCCAAGCCACCAGAAGAAGACATGTCCCGCAAGTTCCCCTTGCCCACAGAACCCATGTTTGTATTTCCCCCAGAATTTGGAACGCCTGCGCTCAATTATTTTGGAAAAATCAGACGGCAGTTTGTGCGTTCTTTTTTCATGGAAACATTGTCGCCAGGCAAATGTCCTGAGGGCATGAACTGGCGCAACGACGCCTGCGAAGTGGGCATCAAAGTGGCCTGGAAATTTGGCGAAAAATTACCCCCAGGTGCCAAAACTTATCCTGTAGAACCCAAGCTGGTCGAGAAGCTTAACTTTGATCCAGGCTACACCTTTGTCCGTATTGGTGGCGATATTTTGGCCTTAGAGCGAGACACCGGTAAGGTGGCCGACGCTGTTCTGAATTTAGGCAAAGCCACCTAAAGCTGGCCTTAAATGGCCTAACTTTTGCGGCATAATTCAAGCTATGCCGATGAAACAATATTCCAAACTGCTGAACAAGCTGGTGCTGGTCTGGTTTGTCATGTTCGTCGGTACGTCTATTGCCGCCAGTATTTTTAAGCCTGCTGCCAGTCAAGTCATTTGCTCGTCGGCTGGCGTGATGAAGATGGTGTCAACAGACGATGGCAGCACCGAAATCCAAGCTTCCAATGGCATGGAATGCCCATTGTGCGCAACGGTGGCAACACCACTGCCACCAGCTTCCCCAGTCGTCCAAAAACCCTGCTCTTTGGCACATGTGTTGCAGCCCATTGCGGCTGCCCACATTATTTCAGCCACTGCACCACCGCTGCCCTCACGCGGGCCTCCCTCTTTTCTCTGATTGAAAACCAATTGGCGCTTGCTAACCGCAAGTGCTTTTGTTTGTCTTTTCGCACATAAGTTTTGCGCCTCTGTGGCCTGCGCTTATCTGCAGTTTTGCATTAATCATGAGAAAAAAATTCATCTTCAATCCGCTTCACAGTGCCTTGCTGGCCCTGTTTGCCAGTACAGCAGCTTTTGCGCAATCAGACACAGTGGTCGTTTCTGGTTCTCGCGCAGAAACCAAACTCTCTGAAACGCCTGTTTCTATTGGCATTGTCAACCGCACCCAATGGGATCAAGACAAAGCCAAGTCGGTAGGCGAAATGATCAATCGCATTCCGGGTGTTTTTTGGAACGATTTGGGCAATGAACAGCACAGCATGTCCATTCGCCAACCCATCAGCACCAATGCTGTCTACCAGTACTTAGAAGACGGCATTCCAATTCGACCTTTAGGCGTGTTCAATCACAACAGCTTGAATGAAACCAATATGAATGGTTCTAGTGCCGTGGAGGTTGTCAAAGGCGCTGCTTCTTCTTTGTATGGAAGCAATGCAGTGGGTGGCGCTGTGAATTTCTTGACGCAAAAACCTTCACGCACACCCACGGGATATCTGGGGTACAGGCGTGACAACACGGACGGTTTTTACCGTGTTGACTCTGGTGCTTCCAACAGTTGGGGAAACTTGGGCCTGAGGTTTTCGCATTACAGCTCTGAGCGCGAACACACCAACTGGCAGCAATACAGTGGTGGAAAAAAAGACTCATTGACCTTGCGCGCTGATTATGAATTGAGCCCAACAAGCTGGCTGCGCGCCTCTCTGGTGCACACCAATTTAGATGCCGATATGACAGGCAGTCTTTTTGAAAATGACTACCGGACCAACCCCAGCAAGAGCATTAACACCTTTACTTGGCGCAAAGACAAAACCACGCGCGCCAACTTGGCATGGGAAGGCGAAACAACTGCCAAAGGGGTCACAACAGTCACACTCTTTGCTCGTCACAACGACCATGGCCAACTGCCTGCTTACACCATCAGCGGCTGTGCAGGAACGGTTTGCCGAGGCACCATCAACAACAACCATGTTGAGTCTTTGGGCTTTGATGTGAAGCATGTTCAGGCTTTGAGCTGGTTGAACGCACGCTTGGTTTCAGGTGTTTACATTGACAGCAGTCAAAACGACTATGTGTCGGACAACTTGAGAATTGCGCGAGATGCTGTGTCTGGTGTTTATCAGTCGTACGCGCTGAACAATGTTGCCAACCCCAGTGGCGTCAGAGACTATGGCGCAGGCATTTTCAATCACGCTCTCTTTGCACAATTGGAATTGACACCGGCCCAGAATTTCAGGGTAGTGGCCGGTGCGCGGTATGACAGCATTGCTTACGACTTTGTGAATCATTTGGTACCCAGTGCAAACTTTGGTGCCCCCAATGAGAAACGCAACTTCTCTCGCATCAGTCCCAAAATGGGTGCAACTTTTGCGCTGTCAAACACACAAAGTTTGTACGCCAACCTAAGCCAAGGTTTTACGCCGCCAGAGGTAAGTCAACTGTATGGCAAAACCGCCATTCCAGATTTAAAGCCATCGGTTTACAACAACCAAGAAATTGGCTGGCGCGCATTACTGCCCAATCGCATTCAATTCGAGACAGCCTTGTATCAATTGAACGGCAAAGACACCATCGTGTCTTACACCTCTGAAGTGGGGGACAGCTATAACAAAAACGCCGGTCAAACTCGCAGTCGTGGCCTTGAGTTGTCGCTTGCTCAGCAGTTGCCAGAGTGGGATTGGCGCCTTGGTGCCACTTGGGCAACACATGAGTTTGTCAACTACTTGGTCAGTGCCAAAGTGGGCGCGGTGGAAGACTACGCTGGCAAGTTGATGCCCCAAGCACCGTCTCACACCTTGAATGCACAAATCGCTTGGAAGTTCACACCCGATTCACGCATTGCAGTGGGCTTGATCAAGCAAGGCGGCTATTGGATGAACAACCTCAATACGGTTCGCTATGAAGGCCACACCTTGTTGAATGTCACGGCCAGTCACAAGCTGCAAGGCGGCATTGAAGTTTGGGGGCAAGTGCGCAATCTCAACAATGAGCGCTATGCAGACACTGCTTCCAGCTCTTACAAGAGCGGCACCTTCACACCCAATTCACAAAACACCTATTCACCAGGCGCACCACGCAGCGTGATCTTGGGTTTGACCAAGTCATTTCTTTAATTCAATTCTGAAGCTCTTATGAACACCCCACTTGCCTCCTTGAAAGCACGTCGCAGAAGCTTGCTTTGGCGCTTACATTTTTGGGCCGCTTTAATTGCCAGTCCTTTTGTTTTGGTGGCTTGCCTCACAGGTTTGCTCTATGTGTTCACGCCTCAAATTGAACGGTCTTTGCATGGCCACTTGGACACCGTGGTGCCGCAAGCTCAGGCGCGTCCTTTGGACGATGCGGTGTCGGCTGCACAAGCGGTCATTGCTGAAGGCTGGACCCTGCACTCCGTCATACCAGCCTTTGCAGCAGATGACAGTGTGCGTGTTGCGTTTTCTGCGCCCAAGCAAGACAAGGCCAAAGGCGGTGGTCACTCAGGGCATGGTGGCGGTGCTGCAAATGCGGAGAGCAAATCTCAGTTTTTGCGCCCCAACTTTGGCATTCCTTCCAAGGCAACAGTGGTCTATGTCAACCCCTACACCGCGGAGGTGCTGGGGCAATTGAACGAGTCCGACAGGTTTGCCACTTGGGCGCGCAAGCTGCATTCCAGTTTGTTGCAAGGAGACAGTTGGCGTTGGATGATTGAACTGGCTGCCAGTTGGACCTTGGTGATGTTGGTCACTGGTGTGTTTTTGTGGTGGCCCTCAACTGGTCAGTCTGGCTTGCCACAAAAAGACGCCAAAGGACGGATGGCTTGGCGTCAATGGCATGCCTTCATTGGGGTGGCTCTGGGCTTGATTAGTTTTGTAATTTTGGTCACTGGTTTGACCTGGAGTCAAAACGCGGGCAGCCAAATTAAGTGGGCCCGTGACGCCACAGGTCAAACGCCACCTCG
>CANKXC010000147.1 GCA_947487355.1 Comamonadaceae bacterium
TTCTGCTGGTCAGAGGAAAACTAAGCCATGCTAGACCGCATCAAAGCCTCATTGCCCTCTTTGGCGCCTGCTGAGCAGCGCGTTGGCAAATTGGTTTTGCAAGATCCGCGCGCCTTTGCCAATTTGCCTGTTACTGAACTGGCCGACCGGGCGCATGTGAGCAAACCCACCGTGGTTCGCTTTTGCCGAAGCGTGGGCTATGACGGTCTGTCCGATTTCAAACTGAAGCTGGCCGGCAGCGTGAGCGAAGGCGTGCCCTTCATTCACCGAAGTGTCGATGCCGATGACAAGACCAGCGATGTGACTGTCAAAGTCATTGACAACACCGTGGCCGCTTTTTTGAAATACCGCAACGATGCATCTTCTTTTGCATTGGACCAAGCGGTTCAAGTCTTGGCAGAAACGCACAGCACCGGCAAGCGCATCGAGTTTTATGGCGTCGGCAATTCTGGCATCGTGGCCCAAGACGCACAGCACAAATTTTTCCGATTGGGCATGAACACCATTGCTTACAGCGATGGTCACATGCAAGTGATGAGTGCCTCCATGCTGGGCAAGGGCGATTGTGTGGTGGTCATTTCCAACTCGGGGCGCACCCGCGACCTGATGGACGCCTGCGACATTGCCCGCAAACGCGGTGCCACCACCATTGTGATTACCTCCAGCGGCTCACCGCTGGCCGCTGCGGGGCAAATTCATTTAACGGCCGATCACCCCGAAAGCTACGACCGCTACAGCCCGATGGTTTCGCGCTTACTGCATCTGCTGATCATTGACATTTTGGCCACCACTGTGGCGCTGCGGATTGGCGAGTCCTTACAGCCTGCTTTGCGCGAAATGAAGCACAACCTGCGCAGCAAGCGATACACCTGAAGCCCTGCACCTGAAGCCTAGGCATTGACCTCAGGGCTCGTAATAACCCTGATACAACTTGCAGGTCGTGCTGTCTCTGCCTAGAATGACTTGGTCATTTAACTTAGACAGGATTTAGCATGTACCAACGCGTTCTCAAGGCATCTCGCCTACTGACATTGGCCATCGGTGTTGCAGCTGCTTCATTGAGTGTCACCAGTGTTCAAGCCGTTGAATTTAAATGGGCCGCTCAAAACGACATCTTGACGCTTGACCCCCATTCTCAAAATCACGCCACCACCAACAACATCGTGGGCCATGCCTACGAGGGCTTGGTGCGCTACGACAAGAACTACAAAATTGAACCCTCACTGGCAACCAGCTGGGCCAATACCAGCCCCACCGTGATACGTTTCAATTTGCGCAAGAACGTCAAGTTCCATGATGGAACGCCGTTCACTGCAGACGACGTGGTGTTTTCATTTGAGCGCATTCGTCAGCCCCAAGGCACATTGCAAATTTATGTGGCTGGCGTCAAAGAAATGAAGAAGATTGACGACCATACCGTGGACGTGATTTTGGACAAGCCAGTTCCAACCTTGCTCAATAATTTCACCACCTTCCTGATCATGAGCAAGGCTTGGTCAGTTAAAAACAAGTCTGAAAAAATTCAAGACTACAAGGCCAAAGAAATTACCTTTGCCTCAACCAACACCAACGGTACCGGCCCATATGTCATCAAGGAATGGGCGCCCGATCAACGCGTCGTTTTGACGCAAAACAAAGCTTGGTGGGACAAACTCCAAGGTAACGTCACCAGCATCACTTACACCCCCATCAAGTCCGACCCCACCCGCATTGCGGCACTGTTGTCTGGCAACGTCGATGCCGTGACTGACTTGCCCACACAAGACGTGGCGCGCTTGCGCAGCACCGCCAGCCTCAGCGTTTTGGACGGTCCTGAAGTTCGCACCATTTTCTTTGGTCTCGACTTGGGCAGCGAAGAATTGAAATATGCGCCTAAAGGCAAAAACTTCTTCAAAGATGTGCGCGTGCGCAAAGCTTTGAGCATGGCCATTGACCGTACTGCCATTCAGCGCAGCATCATGCGTAATCTGTCATTGCCTGCCAGCATCATTGTTGCGCCAGGTGTCAATGGCTACAACGCTGACATGGACAAAACAGGCCCTGCAGATGTTGAAGGCGCCAAAAAGTTGTTGGCGGAAGCTGGCTACCCCAATGGCATTGAGTTCACCCTGGATTGCCCCAACAACCGCTACGTAAACGACGAAGAAGTTTGCCAAGCTGTGGTTAATATGTGGGCCCGAATTGGTGTCAAAGCCAAGCTCAACGCCATGAACTTTGGACCTTATATTGCCAAAGTCCAAAACTTTGACTCCAGCGCCTACTTGCTGGGCTGGGGTGTGGCTACTTACGATGCGCAATATTCATTGCAATCGTTGGTGATGACACGCACGCAAGGCGCCGATGGCAGCTTCAACTATTCCCGCGTGAACAACGCCAAGTTGGACGCTTTGGTGGAAGCCATGAAAACAGAAATGGACCGCAACAAACGCGATGCCATGATCAAGGAAGCCTTGACCATTACGCGCGATGAAGTGCTGGTCATTCCATTGCACCACCAAATGCGTCCTTGGGCCATGAAGAAAAACGTCACCATGACGCACAACTCCAACGATGCGCCCAAGATGTACTACGTGAACGTGAACTGATTCACCAACACCTCACAAAAAAAGACACCCTCGTGAACTGCACCCCAAAAGTTGGACATCAATCCAACATTTGGGGTGTCTTTTTTGTTTCAGTGCCGGCCTTCTTCTACCGCATGGCACGCCACCTTGATGCCTTTGAACGACTTCAGCACAGGACGCTCGTTGCGGCATCGCTCATTGGCCAAGGGGCAACGCGGATTGAAGCTACAACCAAGCGGTGGGTTCAGAGGGTTGGGAACCTCTCCTTGCACAGGGGTTCTTGCACGACCCGTGTCTTTCATTTTGGGAATGGCATCCAACAGCATGCGCGTATAAGGGTGCTGCGGCGTACTGAACAAGCTGTGTTTGTCGGCCAACTCAACCAACTGTCCCAAATACATCACGCCCACGTTGTCACTGACATGCCGCACCACCGCCAAATTGTGCGAGATGAACAAATAAGTGAGTCCACGCTGACGCTGCAAATCTTTCATGATGTTGAGCACCTGCGCCTGCACACTAACGTCCAGAGCAGAAGTAGGTTCGTCGCAAACTAAAAATTCTGGCGCTGTAGCCAATGCACGCGCAATAGAAATGCGCTGACGTTGCCCGCCCGAAAATTGGTGCGGGTACTTGACCATGTCTAGTGCCGACAGGCCCACCGACCGCAACAACTCGGCGACTCGGTCTTTTAATTCTTGCTCGTCTTGAATCAGGCCATGCTCGTGCAAGGGCTCGCCCACAATGTCTTCCACGGTCCACCTAGGATTGAGGCTGGCATACGGGTCTTGGAAAATCATCTGAATGCGCTTGCGCATGGCCTTGGCATTGCTCGACTTGAAAGCCGCATGCGCATCTTGTCCATCAAAGGTCAAACCGCCGCGTGTGGGCTCATACAAGCCCACCAACAAACGCGCCACTGTGCTTTTGCCGCAACCCGATTCGCCCACCAAAGCCAGCGTTTTGCCGCGTTCAATTTCAAAGCTCACGCCATCCACCGCTTTCAGCAACTGGCGAGGTTTGCGTTCAATGACACGCGATAACCAGGGGGCTGACACATCAAAGGTTTTGGCCAAGTCGTGGGCCACCACCAAAGCTTGAGAAGTCGATGGCATGTTGGAAGAAGAACCGCTCATGAGGCACCGCCTTGATGGACTTCTGGATGCAGCCAACAAGCCACCTTCGTTTGGGTTGGCGTTTGAGTTTGAGTTTGAGTCTGGCTATCTGATGCCGCTGAATCCACTTGAATAAGTTCAGGCCTTTCATGCCGGCATTTCTCAAACACTTGCGGACAACGCGGGTTGAAGGCGCAGCCCTTGGGAATGGCATTCAAACGCGGCATGGCGCCATCAATTTGATTCAAACGCTCACGCTCAATGTCCATATCAGGAATGGAAGCCATCAGGCCTGCTGTGTAGGGGTGCTCAGGATGGTGAATGACTTGATGCACCGGCCCCACCTCGACAATGCGGCCCGCATACATGACCGCCACCCG